>JALYXS010000271.1 GCA_030946965.1 Acidobacteriota bacterium | reverse complement strand
TCGTGCGAAGGCCATAATAACAACCGATCAGGGATACCACGAAAGAGAACACGAAAGGCTTGATGAGGCCCTGCGCGACGTCGCTCCAACCGAGCGCCTGCCAGGTGCTGGACCAATACTGCCGCGTAGGCAAATGATAGATAGTTTTGCCGATCACGAAGCCGCCGAACATGCCGACAAAATCGGCGATCACGGTGAGACACGGGAGCATGATGGCGGTTGCGATCATGCGCGGCGTCACGAGTTTCTGAATAGGATCGGTACCGAGAGCACGCATGGCGTCGATCTGCTCGGTGACTTTCATGGAGCCGAGTTCGCTCGCGATGCCGGATGAATTGCGGCCCGCGACCAGCAGCGCGGTCAGGACCGGACCGAGCTCACGCACCAGAATGATGGAGACGACTTGACCCGTGCGGCCGGTTTGCCCGTATTGCCCCAAGGCGCGGCCCATCTGCAGCGCCATGACCGCGCCGCTGAAAAAGCCCGTGAGGATGACGATCGGGAGGCTGCCCACGCCGATGGTGTCCATCTGCATGAACACATCGCTAGAATAATGCGGCGCGCGCCAGAGGTTACGAAGCGACTTGCCAGTCAGTATATAGAAGTCTTGAACAGCCTCTATGGGGCCTTTTAGTATGCCGAGCAACGGCGGACGCCTCGATTCTCGATGCTAGCATACGGGGTTTGGGGGCACGGCGATTGGCGCAGCTCACCGTCTTCCCCCCTGTGGGTCACGCCCGCAACAGAAGTCGGGATCACGGACCGCGTGTGGGAGATTATGCTTCTAAGCTTATAAATGGAGGATGGTTAACCGATCCAATAATCGACGGCGTCAATATTTTCCGTCTGCCCATCGATATACACGCTATGAGTTCCAGCCGCGCTGATGTTACGGTAGCCTTGAGACGGTACGATGTGAGTTGTAAGGCGAACTAAGAAAACATTTAGGCAATGTAGGGATCTACTATCCTAGGCGGAATTGCATTGTGAGATGGCGTCTGCTACGGTCTAGAGGAGCGGAACCGAGTAGTTCGTTTGAGTGGAAGAACATGGCATATCAGCTTAATATTGAGATCGATCAGGAAGAGGATGGCCGCTGGATAGCAGAAATCGCCGATTTACCTGGGGTCATGGCTTATGGCGAATCCAAAGGCCAAGCGGTGTGTGCTGTTGAGGCTCTGGCCCTGCGAGTTTTGGCTGACCGCATCGAAGAACAGCGGACCGCGCACGAAACGATGACGCTTTCATTCGCCTGCGCGTGAGCGTATGGCCAAGTAGTAAAGCGCGCAAGGTTTTTTCCGCGATCGAGCGGGTCGGCTGGTCTGTCAAGGCAAACAAGGGATCGTCTCACAAGCAACTCACTCATCCAGTTTACGGCGAGGTTACTTGGGCCTTCCATGATGGTGACGAGATAGGACCTAAGATGCTCGCCCGGCTTGCGAAAGTCTATCGGTTCAAACGTGAAGACTTGTAGGGCCGATTACCCCCCGATCCGCCCGCCTTTTCATCCCTGCCGCGATGAAATAGCAAATTACTCCCCCGGCCATAATCGCCAGCCCGATCGATAGCGCGCTTACGGGGCCGATCCGCTCATCCCAATTTTTTACAAACGCCGCAACTAACAACGCGGCCGGTCCGATACCAAGAAGTGTGGCGCCCATTAAACCTCCCGGAACCGTGAACGGCCGATACAAATCGGGCTCGCGTACACGCAACACAATCAACGCGGCAAACTCCAGAATCAGGCTCGCGCCATAAAGCAGAATATCGAGCATCAATAGCCGGTCGAAATTCAACCCCAGGGCCGCGGTCCACGCGATTCCGCACGCCAGCAGCGATACCCATGGCACGCCGTTCGGGAGCTTGCGCAGGAACAGGCTAGGCGCCCAGCCAGCTTCAGCCATCGCAGCCGGCACTCGTGAATAGGACATCGTTAAAGCGTTGACGCTGCCGAAAGCTCCGATCAGAGAGCCAAGCACAACGGCGATTCCCAGAGCGGCGCCGAGACCGGGCCCCACCACCAGAGTAGCGATGCTGGCCCAACTTCCGGTCGCCCAATCGCTCGAAGGGAGGCCCGTGCGCCAAACAGCCCCGATGGGAATGAGATAAGAGAGGACAATCGCGGCCAACGTCAACGCCATTACGCGCGGGTAAGTTCTTTGCGGATTCTCGACTTCTCCCGCCACCGTGGAGGCGTTGTCCCATCCCATGTAATTCCACATCGCGACCATGACCCCCGAAAGCAGATCGCGATGAGCCGCAGCGTGGCCGCCCTCCGCTACTCCCGGCGCCGCACGACGGAACAGAGCGAAAACAGCGATCAGAAAAAATGGAATCAGCAGTACGATTCCCATTGAGATTGCGCCCGCTCCCACGGGTCTCGCTCCCAACGCGTTCCAAAGGACGCAAGCGGCAATAACCAGCGCGCCCAGCCAGATCCCGTTCATCCCCTGCGTCGCGGGCGGCCAGATTCTACCCAACGAGAGAACGAAGACAGCGGGATAGGCGGCCATGTCGAACACGCTCGATGCGAGCGAGAGCCAAGCCTCCTGGAATCCCCAGAACGGCCCCAACGCGCGATGGACCCAAATGTAGAATCCGCCTTCGGCGGGAATCGCCGCCGACAGTTCTCCCACCATCAGGGCCGTTGGCACGCTCCAGACTAAAGGCACGATCAAGAGAATTCCCAGCGCCATCAAATACCCGGACTGCTGGACCAATTCTTCCAGGCCATACGGGCCGCCGGACACCATGAAGTAGGTGGATGCGGCGAGCGGGATGAGTCTTAACTTGCTCGTTGAGATACTTAATTCAGCAGCTTGCCCTGCCGCAGGTAGGCCGGCGTATCCAGATCGTCGTCGAACAGCACCGAGGCGGGCACGGCCGGTTCCGGCGGCGGTTCAAAGCGCTCGATCGGCGGCATTTCGAGAACGGGTTCGGGCGCGGCAACCTGCTCGGGAACGGGAAACCACTCGGGCGCGGCCGGGGCCGCGGATCTCACCGTTAACACCTCCAACGGAACGGAATGCCCGTGGAATCCCGTCGCGATAACCGTGATCTTGACGCTATCGCCCATGGCGTCATTGGCGATCACGCCGAAACTGATCTGCAGTTCGTCGCACTCGGCGGCTTCCCGAATGATCGAGCACGCTTCGTTCACCTCATGCAGGCCGAGACTGCTCGATCCGGTGATGTTGATTAGAATGCGGCGCGATCCTAGAATCTTAGTATCTTCGAGCAGCGGGCAACTGATTGCCTGGCGCGCGGCTTCGGCGGCGGCATTTTCACCCTTCGCGATCGCCGTGCCCATCATGGCGTGGCCCATGCCGAGCATGGTTGCCTTGATGTCCGAGAAATCGAGGTTGATCAGGCCCGGCGTGATAATAATGTCGCTGATGCCCTGAACGGCCTGGCGCAAAATGTCGTCCGCCAAGCGAAATGCCTGCGTAATGCTGGTCCCGCGTGGCGCGATCGCAAGCAAGCGATCGTTGGGAATCGTGATGAGCGTGTCGACGGTGGACGCGAGATCGTCCAAACTTCGATTCGCCGCCTTCATGCGCTTGGCGCCCTCAAATCCGAACGGCTTGGTGACGACAGCAACCGTGAGGGCGTCGAGCTCTTTAGCAAGCGAAGCTATCACCGGAGCCGCGCCCGCACCGGTTCCGCCGCCCAGCCCGGCGGTCACGAAAACCATGTCCGCGCCATGCAGCAATTCCAGAATGCGCTCGGTATCTTCAAGCGCCGCCTGGCGGCCGATGTTCGGGTCCGAGCCGCAACCGAGCCCGTTGGTGATCTTCGCGCCGATCTGAATTTTACTCGGAACGCGCGACGCGGCAAGCGCCTGCTCGTCTGTATTCATGACGTGGAACTCGACCCCGTCGAGACCCTCTTCCACCATGCGCGCCACGGCATTACAGCCGCCGCCCCCCACGCCAAACACCTTGATCCGCGCGCCCTTTCGCGTCTCTTCCTGCAGTTCGTATTTCAATGGGCTGTTGTCCGCGTTGTTCCCGATGCTGTTTCGTGACATGCCGATTCTCCCTTTTCCCTTCGCGATTACCTCAAAATTCTTCCCAGCGTTCCAATCGATTGGCGGTTGAGATCGAGTTGTGCGTGCAACCGCGCCGCGTACATGGAGAGGCCAGCCGCGGCGCACCAGGATGGGTCGTCCAGCTCTTCGGGCCAATCGAGAAATCCAGTTGCAAGTCCCAGCCGTGCCTGGCGATCAAGCACGCTTTCCGCCGCGTCGCACATACCGTGAAGCTGCGCCCCGCCCCCGGTCATCACAATGCCTCCGCCCAATACCCGCTCCATGCCGACTCGCGCCAGCTCACGCTTCACCAGCCGGAACAGCTCTTTCGCCCGGGCTTCCAGAATCTCATTGAGCTGCCTGCGGGAAGCTTCGCGCGGATCGCGTTCACCCCTGATAGGAAGCTCTATCAAGCTGTTCAGCGCCGTCGATTCCGCAACCGCGCTGCCAAAATCGTGCTTTATTAGAACGGCTTCGTCGTAGCCGATGCGAAGGAAATGGGCAATATCCCGCGTAAAGTGGTCGCCGCAGATTGGCAGGCAAGAGGCAAGCTGAAGCGCGTCGCCATAGTAGACGACCAGTTCGGTCGAGTGCGCGCCGATATCGATAACGGCAATTCCCTCCCGCCGGTCTTCGGGCAAAACGGAGGCGTAACACGCAGCCAGTCCATCGAAAACCGTCTCGTCAACGGCCAAATGAGCCAGGTTAACCGCTCCGACCAGAGCATTGTGTTCCTGTTGCGACACGGTGATCAAATGCGCGTTCGCTTCCAGATTCGAAGCCAGCATTTTGCGCGGATCGCGGTGGCCCGGATGATCGTCGATCACGAAATCCTGCGGGAAGATCTGCAGAATCATGCGGTCTTCCTGAAGCTGCACATTCAAGGCTCGTTCCAGCGCCCGGTTCACGTCGCGTTGTTCGAGCTCGCGCGGACGGCCTACGTCGATTCGGCTGCGCGTGTTGGCGCCGCGTGCCGTTAGACCGCCAAAGCCGATTGTGATGTTTTCGACCGGGACCTGCGCGTCGATCTCCGCGCGCCGCACCGCTTCCGAGATGGAATCGGAAACCGCCTGCTGATCGGCGATGCGGCTCTTGGCCCAACCGCGGGATTCCACAATTCCCCGGCCTAGAAAACGAAGGCGCGAGTTTTCAAGCGCGCCTATAACACAGCGCGTGTAGAGGCTGCCTGGATCGACGCCCACCGCGAGATTTTGCCTTTTTTTCATCATGGTTTGCCGTGGAATTACCTTGTGATAATCCGGTCGTCCAGCCTTAAATCGAAGATCGATACAATGCCCGAGTGGCTCCGGATCTCCGTAAAATGGCGCAGAAAATTTTCGTAGCGCGATCCGAAATTCCGGTCGCCCATCCAAAGCTCGACCGCGTGCCCCTGCACCTGCGTGGTCAGCCGCAAGTCCACGACATTCGAAGCGTTCACTTCCGAAATATTCTTTGCCGCCTCAGTCCCCAGGCCATCGAGAAGCCGAAGCATGGCATGAACGCGGTCGCGGCGGTCGCGCTCATCTTGATTCTCCGTGATGCCGCTGAGAACAGGGAAGTCGAATCGCCGGCGAGGGGGCGAAAGCAGTACGCCCTGGCTGTCGATTAACGCGTAACGATGGGCCGGCAGGATCACAAAAGCGACAGGCTTGCGTTCATGTATCCGTACGACGACTTGGTTCGGCCAAATCCGCGACAGCGACGCATCTTCCACCCAATCTATCGCGAGCAAGCGGCGGCGGCGTTCGGCAAGCGGCAGACGAAAAATGCTGCGGCCCGCGTCCGGGGCGAAGCTTTGCAAAATTCTCGCGCGCGACGCGCTCTCCACGCCTCTCAGTTCGGGCTCATTCATTTCGAAGCGCGCGTCGGTCATAACGAACCGTTGCACCTTGCGGGCAGCCAGTGCCGTGGATACGAAGACGGCAAACCACGCGGCAATCGTTAGCCAAAGGCGCCAGCGCGCTGTTGCCGGCTTAGCTTCTTTACGCACGGCCCAGGCCCTCCAGTATCTTGTCGCCCGCCTGCCAAACATTTCCGGCGCCCAGCGTGATCACCATGTCGTTGTCTTTCACATCCGCAAGAATCGCTTCGACTCCCTTCTCGATGGACGCCGCGTAAACCACCGAACGTTGCCCGAATTGCCGGATGCGATCCACCATGGCCTCCGCCGTCACCCCGGGAATCGGATCCTCCGAGGCGGCGTAGATGTCGAGCACATACACGCGGTCGGCCTGATGGAAGGCGCTCGCGAACTCGTCCATTAAGTGCTGCGTGCGCGTGTAGCGGTGCGGCTGAAACAAGACGTGTATGCGGTTGGGATCGCACGAGCGGGCGGCGGAAAGCGTTGCGCGGATCTCCGTCGGATGATGACCGTAGTCGTCGATTACGGTGACGCCGCGCTCTTGGCCCCGAACCTGGAACCGGCGGTCGACACCGCTAAATGTTTTAAGACCCGCTCGGATGAGGTCCGGCTGCACGCCTAATTCCAAGGCCACCGCCACCGCGGCAGTCGCGTTCAGCACGTTATGTTCGCCCGGAACCGCCAGATGAAATATGCCCAGATCCACATCGTGGAAATGCAAATGGAAAGTGCTTGCGTAAGGGTTGCAGGACACGTCGCTCACCGCGACATCGGATTGTGAGCTCTTGCCATAAGTGATGGTGCGGCGGCGCACTTCGGGGAGAATACTTTTCACGTTGTCGTCGTCGAGGCAGACGATTACGGCGCCGTAAAACGGAACTTTGTTGACAAATTCGAGGAACGAATTGCGGATATCGTCCAGCGATGAATAACAATCGAGATGCTCGCGATCGATGTTCGTCACCACCGCGAGGATGGGCGCGAGCTTAAGAAACGAACGGTCGCTCTCATCGGATTCGACGACCAGGAAATCGCTGCGGCCCACGCGGGCGTTCGATCCTCCCATCGTTCCCACTTTGCCGCCGACAACCACCGTGGGATCGAGACCCGCGTGGTTCAGGATGGTCGCGACCATGGACGTGGTTGTGGTCTTGCCGTGGCTGCCCGCGATCGCGATTCCGTATTTCAGGCGCATCAACTCGGCGAGCAGTTCGCCTCGCGGGATGACCGGGATCATGAGGCGGCGCGCTTCCCGAACTTCGGGATTCCTCTCGTCCACGGCTGAACTCACGACGAGAGCTTTCGCCCCGCCCAGATTAGACGCGTCGTGGCCTTCGAAGACTCGCGCTCCGAGCGCCACCAGACGGTCGGTGGTAGGGGTCAGCTTCAGGTCCGAACCGGAGATGGTGTAGCCAAGATTCAGCAGCACTTCGGCGATGCCGCTCATGCCAATCCCGCCGATGCCCGCGAAATGCAGGTGTTGCTTACGGAAAAACATTTCCCTAGTGTATTGTTCCGGCTATCGGCGGCAGTGTCAATCGGAATCTTCATTCTCCGCGCGCGACCTCTTCGAGAACTTGCGCCGCGCGCTGGGCGGCTCCGGGGCGCGCCAGATTTCGAGCCGCTTTCCCCATATTTTCGAGCGTTTCCGGCTGCTTCGCCAGAGCGCTCGCGATTTCGAAAAGTTTTTCGCCGGTCCACTCGCGATCCAACACGAGCCGCGCGGCGCCGGCTTTTTCGAAAGCTTCGGCATTGCGAAGTTGATGCTGGTCGGCGGCAAACGGGAATGGGATCAGGATCGACGGCTTACCGGCGGCGGCCAGTTCGGCAACCGCGCCGGCGCCGGATCGGCAGACAATCAGGTCCGCTGCCTCAAAAGCTGCCGGCATATCGTTGATGAACGCGGTTACTTCACCGGCGCAACCGCTTCGCGCAAAGTCCCGTTCGATAGCGTTGAAGGAGGCGGAACCAGTCTGGTGCAGGAACCGGACGGGCAATCCCGATTGTTGAAATAGCGGCCAACTTGTCCGCGCGGCTTCGTTTAACGTGCGGGAGCCTTGACTTCCCCCCGTGATCAGGACCGAAAAAACGTCTTGCTTCGGCTTGGGCGCAAGGTGGAAAAATGCTTCGCGCACGGGAACTCCAGTGACCTCCGTCTTGCCACGGGGAAAGTAGCGGCTGGCCGCTTCGAAGCCGATCAACGCGCGCGAGACGAATGGCGCAATGCGCCGGTTGGTGAAACCGGGAACGGCATTGGGTTCCATCACGACAAGGGGAATCCGGCGCATCAACGCCGCGAGAACAGGCGGCCCGGCGACATACCCGCCCATGCTGAACACGGCGGCCGGGCGCTTGGTTCGCATGCGGCGGGTCTGCTGCCCCGTGCCGCGCATCAGTTGGCGGAGGCTGATTAGCTTCTGCATGGTTCCGACGCTCTTGAGGCCGCCGATCGAGATGTACTCAATGGGGAAACCGGCCGCCGGTACAAGCCGGGCCTCGATCCCATTTTCCGTTCCGACAAAAACGACCTCATGCCCCCGTTCCCGCAACTCTTGCGCGACGGCTATTAGCGGAATGACGTGTCCGCCCGTACCGCCGCCCGCCATTAGAAACTGCATGGCCTTGCCACATCGTTACCCGGCATGCTCCGAGACGTTTTGCAGAATGCCCAACAGCGCCAGCGTGCTCAACAATGAACTGCCGCCAAAGCTGATCATCGGCAGCGGAATTCCCTTCGTCGGAACCATTCCCAATACCACGCTCATGTTCAGGAACGCTTGCACGACCAGCAGCACCGTAATGCCAATTGCCAAGTATCTGCCGAACTCATCCTGAATCAACACGGCTGCCCGGATACCCCGCCATAAAATAATCCCGAATCCTAAAAGTATTCCGACCGAACCGATCAGCCCCCATTCCTCGCTCACCACCGCATAGATGAAATCCGTGTGCGCTTCCGGCAGATACAGCAATTTCTGCTTGCCTTGCATGGGACCCTGCCCTAGCGGGCCGCCCGCCCCAACGGCAATTTGCGACTGCAACGCCTGGTATCCCGTGTCTCGCGTGGTAAGCGATTGCTGCATGTAGCTCTTCAGCCGCGCTTTCAAACGACCCGCGGGATCGATCCTGTCGACAATCCTATAACCCGGATCGAAAAACTCGACAACGCGCGCCACCCGGTATGGCTTGGATACGACGAAGAAGATCATGCCGGTCATCGAGATCGCGATCACGATCAGGCAGTAGCGCCGCTCCAATCCAGCGACGAAAAAAACGATGGCCGCCGTCGCCATTAAAACGATTGCCGTTCCCAGATCCGCCAGGACCACGCCGACCGCGAGTAAGCCAACCGCCATCGAAATGGGAATCAGCGTGTGTTTGTCGTTGATCGCTCTCGACCGGAGAGTCACGAAAAACGCGAGAAAGATTACCATCGCCGGCTTCGCGAGTTCGGAAGGTTGCACTCCGATAAAGCCCAACCGGATCCAGCGGTGCTGCTGGCGGTCGATAAAATAAACCGCGAAGAGCAGCATTAGCGCCAGGCC
Organism: Acidobacteriota bacterium; assembly: GCA_030946965.1. Lineage (GTDB taxonomy): Bacteria > Acidobacteriota > Terriglobia > Bryobacterales > Bryobacteraceae > JALYXS01. Next base: position 1,546 of record JALYXS010000271.1, on the reverse strand, counting down.
CATGCAAGTGAAGGCGACACTCGGATTCTGTAATTTGCGATAGTGCGTTCTCTTGAGCAGCATCATTACCGCGAGCGCCACGCCCACCCAAAGCACTTGCCGCTCGACGAAGTAGTAGCTTGAACCCAGTTTCAATTGGGCCATCACGGACGATGCGCTAAAGATCATCAGCGCGCCGAAGAAGACCATGAACACGGTCGTGCTGAAGAGTGTCCAGTCGGTTTTAAGTTGTTGTGCCATGGGACTTTGGGGCTAGCGCCATTACGAGTCCTTTGAAAACTTTGCCGCGCTGCTCAAAACTCTGAAATTGATCGAAGCTGGCGCAGGCCGGAGCGAGCAGCACCGTGTCGCCGGAAGCCGCTTGCCGGTATGCTTCGCTCACCGCCCTGTCGAGCGTGCCGGATGCGATCAGCGGGACGGCATTGCCGAGCGCGCCGAGATCTTCGGCAATCTTCCCGGCGGCCTTGCCGATCAACAGCACCGCGCATGCCTTGGCTTGAAGCGGCGCGCGCAGCAAGGTGTAGTCGCTGCCTTTGTCTTTGCCACCGAGAATGACCCAGAGCCGGCCTGAAAAGGATTCGAGCGCTTTCAAAGTAGCGTCCACGCTGGTGGCTTTCGAATCGTTATAGAAATCGACACCGCTTAAATAGCGAACGAACTCGAGCCGGTGTTCCACGGCGCGGAAGGTACTCAACGCCAGCGCGATTAGTTCATCGGTAACTCCGGCAAGCCGGGCGGCGGCGGAGGCGGCCATGGCGTTTTCGATATTGTGCTGTCCCCGCACGGGCAGTTCGGTTATGGGCAGCGGCGTGCGATTGAACCAGACGGCCGTTCCCCGGGCGAGAGCCGCGAATTTCACGCATTCCGGATCGTTCTCGTTCAGCACGGCAAAATCTTCCTTTAACTGCGTACGGAAGAGGTTGCTCTTGGCGGAAGCGTATTTCTCGAACGTGTGGTGGCGGTCGAGATGATTCTGAGTAACATTCAGGCAGACGCCGACGTGCGCGCGAAAAGTGCGGATGGTCTCTAGTTGGAAACTGGAAAGTTCGAGCACGTTCCATTGATCGGGGCGCGACGATTTCGTCATCGCGGTGACGGGCGTGCCGATATTGCCGCCGACTTGCGCGGGCACTCCGGCCGTCTCCAAGATGTGGCCCACCATCGCCGTCGTGGTTGTTTTTCCGTTCGTCCCGGTAATGCCGATGGTCGGCCCTTGCAGATCCGGAGCGGCAAGTTCAACTTCCCCGATGACGTTACGGCCGCTCAAGCCCGGTAAATCGTATGGGACGCCGGGCGAGAGCACTATCAGGTCGAAATCGGCGAAAGAGGTTTCACTTTGCAAGTGGAATGGCACATGCCAGCGCTCGAGCGATTCCCGCGCCCGGGGGATTTCATCGAGAGCGCGCATGTCCGCGGCGGTCACGCTCGCTCCGTGTTCAAGCAGAAACTCGACGCTAGCCAAACCCGACTTCTCCATCCCAATCACCAATGTGGCGCACGCACTCTTGCGTGCCGTGTCCCCACTCATGGGGACACTTGTCCCGAA
>JALYXS010000253.1 GCA_030946965.1 Acidobacteriota bacterium | reverse complement strand
AATTAGACGTAAACGGAAACCGTAGCGCTCCGACGCTTCTTTCACCCGGTCCAGGTCGGAACGCCGGATCATGATGTCAACGTCTCTCGTCAGCATAATTTGATCCCGGTCTACCTGCTCTACCCGCCGCTACCGCCGCTCCTTCCCGCGTATTCTCCCGCAAAAATCGATCGAAGCTGAGCATTTGCGTCGATCTCGTTTACCTCGCCGCTTCGCCGTAAATCTCGATCATTTCACTCGCGGTCCGCTCCCAACTGAAGCTAGCCGCGTGTATTTTGCCCTTTCGAATCAGGCTGACGCGCAAATCGTCGTTCAACAGTACTTCGCGTATCCCGCGCGAGATGTCGAAAACGTTTTCCGGATTCACCAGAACGGCCGCATCGCCCACCGCTTCCGGCAGCGAACTCGCGCTCGAGGTCACCACCGGCGTTCCAGAAGCCATCGCCTCGAGCGGAGGCAATCCGAAGCCTTCATACAAAGAGGGAAACACAAACGCCGCCGCAAGTTCGTAAAACAACCGCAGCGTATCGAACGGAACGAAGCCAAGAAAGCGAACGCTATGCTCGACGCGGCTCTGAATCACGGCTCGCCGGACGGCGGGATATTTTGAAATCTCGTCGCCGATAATGATCAATCGCAAGTCGCGGTACACGGGATGTTGGGCAAGTTCGGTGCGCACCACGGCGAACGCTTCCACCAGACGCGGAATATTTTTCTGAGGCCGGATGTTGCCCGCGTAGAGCAGAAACGGATAGTGGATCTGGTAACGTTCGAGGATTCGGTTGCGCTCCCGGCCGGCCGCTTCGGGCCCCGCGGCGCGCGCGTCCGCCAGGTGGCGATGGCCGAAGAACTGCGGGTCGGGCGCGCTGTAAACCAATCGTACGCGCGCCGCCGGAATCGATAGAATGTTCTGGACATCGCGCCGTGTAGCGGCCGAGACCGCGATCACCCTGCTTGCGCGCGACAAGCCCCGGCGAAAACGGAAACGCCGCAAACTTCTCATCGCGCCCGTCGATGGCTCGAATAAGAGGCTGCTCAGATCGTGAATGGTCACCACGTAAGGCCGAGGCATCAACAGCGGCACGCGATTGTAAGGCATATGCACCAGATCGGGGCGGAGTTCGCGCAGCAGGACCGGAAGCGCAAAATGATCCAGGCGGTCTTCGTCGCCTCGCGTGCAAAGAACGGGCCGGAAGTTTGGCGGCAGATGCGCCAGCTCGCGCGCGTTCGCGGGCGGCGAGATCAGGCAATATTCATTCTGTTTATCGGCCGCGCCAAGCGCATGGAGAAGATTCCGGATGTACGTGCCAACGCCGAAATCGCGAATGCGGCGCACATCGATGGCGATCTTCACACGGCCGCTCAGGCGCGAACGGCGTCGAGCTTCCAGGCGTACAGCGGGAACTGGGCGGTCAGCGTGGCAACTTTCCGCCGGACCGCCGCAATGGTGGATTCGGAAGAAACATCGCCGAGCACTTCGGCAATCAGCCGCGCCACTTCGCGCATCTCCGTTTCGCGGAATCCGCGCGTGGTGGCCGCGGGACTCCCCAGGCGGATGCCGCTCGGGTTCATCGGCGGATTCACGTCGAACGGAATCGCATTCTTATTTACGGTGATGCGAGCGCGGTCGAGCGCCGCTTCCGCTTCCTTGCCGCGAACGCCTTTCGAAAATACATCGACCAGCATCACGTGCGTGTCGGTGCCTCCCGATACCACGCGGTAGCCTTCGTCGATCATGCCTTGCGCCAGCGCATTGGCGTTGGCGATTACCTGCTTCTGATAGGTAACGAACTCCGGCCGCAAAGCTTCCAGGAAACAGACGGCCTTGGCGGCGATGACATGCACCAGAGGTCCGCCTTGCACGCCCGGAAAGACGTTTCTATTGATCTCGGGGCCGTACTTTTCTTTCGCTAAAATCAGGCCGGCGCGAGGCCCGCGCAGGGTTTTATGAGTCGTGGTCGTGACGATATCGGCGTATTCGCAGGGATTCGGATGCAGGCCCGCCGCCACCAGCCCGGAAAAATGCGCCATATCGACCACCAACGCCGCCCCGGCAGAATCGGCAATCTGACGGAAGCGCGGAAAGTCCAGAATCCGCGAATACGCGCTGCCGCCCGCGATGATCATTTTCGGCTTATGCTCGTCTGCCAGCCGCGCCATCTCGTCAAAATCGATCCGCTCGTCGTCTCTGCGAACATTATATGGGACGACGTGGTAGGTTTTCCCGGAGAAATTCAGCTTGTGGCCGTGCGTGAGGTGGCCGCCATGGGCAAGATTCAAGCCCATGATGGTGTCGCCCGGCTGCACTACCGAAGCGTACGCGGCCTGATTGGCCTGCGACCCGGAATGCGGCTGCACATTGGCGTACTCGGCCCCAAACAACTTCTTAGCCCGCTCGATCGCCAGATTTTCAACGATGTCGGCATATTCGCAACCGCCGTAATAGCGCTTTCCCGGATAGCCCTCGGCGTATTTGTTCGTGAAGACGCTGGCGGTAGCTTCGAGAACCGCTTCGGAAACGAAATTCTCGCTCGCGATCAGCTCGATTTGCGAATTCTGCCGCTCGGTTTCGCGCTGAATTGCATCGAAAATTTGGGGATCGACTTCGGCGAGCGGGCGGGACATGGAGCTTTGCATAAGAAAGCTCGATTTTATCACGCGGGTGGAGTCTAACCCCCGCAAAATCGTTTAAGCTGAACACCGGTGCCACGAATGACGTCTTCTCGCTTGAACGTTCTTTCCGCCGTGCTTTCCATGCTCGGGAGTTTGATTCTACTTGCGACGGCGCGCGTTCCTTCCGCTTTCCCGTGGTTCTTCGCCTCGATCTTCTGGCTTGTGCTGGCCGCGTATCGTAGAGGGGATCGTTCGAAGATTTCCTTTGCCGGTCGGCGCATGGTACGCCGCTTCTCGAGATTGTTGTTGTTTTCTTGATTTTTCAGGCCCGGGTCGCGGGAGTAAAATAAGAGACGTCATGCCCTCGAAGACGCTGCACGTATTTCTCGCGAAGGACGGTCAATGGATGGTGAAGAGAGCCGGATTGAATGCCGCGACCTTCGCCACCCAGGAAAAGGCGCTGAAAGCCGCTCGGAAGATTGCAAAAACCCAAAGCGAGGCGCAGGTGCTCATGCACGAGCCCAATGGCCAGTTTGTCGTCAAAGAGGTGCGTGGGCTTCCGGTCGTTCAGAAACCCCCTCAGAAAAGCTCCCTGGGCACTGCGCGTATCTCCAGAGCCATTTCGGGCGAATTACGAAAGCGCCTCGAAACCGCTTGATCCGTGCGTAAGCTCCGGTCGAGCGACGTTTTCATCAATTGCCCGTTTGACCCTGCCTACAAGCCAACTTTCGAAGCGATCGTCTTCGCCATTTACGATCTGGGGTTCGTCGCCCGTTGCGCTCTCGCCATCGACGACGCAAGCGAGTCGAGGCAAGAAAAGATTTTTGAGTTGATCGAGCAGTCTCGCTACGGCATCCATGATATTTCCGCGGTAAGCATTGACGCCAATACCGGCCTGCCGCACTTCAATATGCCGCTGGAGCTTGGGCTCTTTTTGGGATGCAAGCGCTTCGGGCCGCCGCCGCAGCGCAGGAAAGGCTGTCTCATCCTCGATATTGAAAAATTTCGCTACCGCGACTTTATCTCCGACGTCGCGGGTCAAGATATTCACGCGCATAACGGAAAGCCGGGGCAGGCCATTGTCGAGGTCCGCAACTGGCTGAGTACCGCCTCCAAGCGCAAGAAGCTTCCGGGAGGCGAGGCAATCGCTGAACGCTACGCGCATTTCCGGGAACAGTTGCCAAGTTTGTGCGATGCGCTCCGGCGGCATGAAAACAGCCTCACGTTTTCCGACCTCTCGGAGATGATTTCTCTCTGGCTAAAAACAAACCGCTAAGCACTGCCCGCACTCCGCAAGAACGGGTTCAGCCGCTTCTCTCGTCCTATCGTCGTATTCGCCCCATGTCCCGGAATCACGATCATGTCTTCCGGCAACGTCATCAACTTGGCGTGAATCGATTTTAAAATTTGCTTGCCATCGCCGCCCGGCAAATCCGTGCGCCCGATGCTGTCGCGAAACAACGTATCGCCCGCGATCAGCTTGTTTTCACTCGGAATTACCAGGCTGATGCTGCCTTGCGTATGGCCGGGCGTCTCCAAAATCTGAAATTCGGTATTCCCCGCCCGCAACGTGCCACCCTCGCGCGCCAACGTGTCAATGCCCGGATTCTCCGGCGTCTCGACGCCTAGCCAACTGGCCTGAATATCCAGGCGGTCGCTCAGCATCCGGTCGCTTTCGTTCATGTAAACCGGCGCGCCGGTCGCCGCTTTCAACTTCTGAGCGCCGCCAATGTGATCGATGTGCGCATGCGTGATCACGATGGCTTTGACCTTCAATTCATGCCGCGCCACGATGGCGAGAATCTCCGGGATGTTGTCGCCCGGATCGACGACGATTGCCTCCTTCGTCCCCTCGTCGCCGAAAACGGAGCAGTTGCATTGCAGGATTCCCACCGGAAGAATTTCGTGAATCATCGGTCCATTGCCATAATAAGGCACATGCCCGACATCTTGAACGTCCTCTCGCGATGGGTCCACATCTCTTCCGCTATTGCATTGCTCGGCGGCATCCTCTATGCGCGCCTGGTTGCCGTTCCCGCCATGCGAGTGCTCGGCACGGAAGCGCAGGAAAAATTCAGTGAGTCGCTCGCGTCACGCTACCGGCCAATGCTCTACGTTGCCATCTGCGGGCTGCTGGTCTCGGGCGTCTACAACCTGCTGAACAAGCGCGGCGCGACCCCGGTCTATCACGCCATCATCGGCGTCAAGATGCTGCTGGCGTTGCATGTGTTCGCGGTCGGATTCCTGATGGTGCAGCCGGCTAACCCGAAACGCGCGCGGCAGATGACGGGACTTCTGGCATCGGGGTTTGCGATCGTGCTCCTGTCCGCCTTGCTGCGGTACATTTCGCTTTCCCCCGTTTCACTTTCCATAAGATAGGAGCATGAGCGATGGTTATGCCGCGTTACAGGAAAGCGCGGCGGTGTTGGACCTGTCGAGCCGCGGCCGGATCTACGTCACGGGCGAGGATCGCGCGCGGCTGCTTCACGCCATGACGACCAATCATGTCCAGCAGCTCCAGCCGGGAGCGGGATTGTACGCATTCTTTCTGAATGCGCAAGGGCGCATTCTGGCCGACGCCGCTTTGTTCTGTTTCGAGGATCGTATCCTGCTAGACACCGAGCCCGAAACTCGCGAGTTAGTGTTTCAGCATTTGGACAAGTTCATCATCGCGGACGACGTGACGCTCGACGACGCCACGGACCGGACATTCGCGCTCGGAGTGGAAGGGCCCTGGGCAGCCGAAAAGTTGAGGAGCCTGGAAGCGCCCACCCCGGAGACGCCGTATTCCCACATGCCCTGGGGTCCCTTGACGGTGGCGCGGGAAAGCTTCACGGGCGCGCCTGGATTTCGAATTTTCGGCGGCGTGGAAGCAAAGGCGGAACTGGTTTCCAAATTCACGGTTACGGCTGATTTCGAAGACGCGCGCGTGGTCCGGCTCGAACACTTCAAGCCGCGCTACGGAGAAGATATCTTGGCAACCACATTGCCGCAGGAAACCACGATTTCAAAGGCGCTGCACTTTCAAAAAGGCTGTTATTTGGGGCAGGAGATTGTCGAGCGCATCCGCTCGCAAGGGCACGTGAATAAGGTGCTGACCGGCCTCGAGATCGAAACACGGGACCCCGTTCCCGCCGGAATCAAGCTCACATTCGACGAAAAAGAAGTGGGCCAAGTGACGTCTTCCGCATTCTCCCCCGCGCTGGGCAAAGTGGTTGGCCTGGGCTACGCGCGCCTCCGGGGCATCGAAACCAGTCGCGCGCGCACTCTTGCGTGCCGCGTCGGCATTCAAGCGGCCGCCTGCGAAGTAGCCGTCCACTTAAAACCCGTGTTCCCATAATTTAAACTCCCCTAGACGAGAACACCCAGTGAAAATGACCACACTTGCAGGCGCCTTTGCCGCCGCCCTTACTATGCTTGCCCAGCCGGCCGCGATGATGGCCGATGACGAGAGC
>JALYXS010000244.1 GCA_030946965.1 Acidobacteriota bacterium | reverse complement strand
CGGGAAAGCGCGGATCGATAAGTCCCGCATCAGCGCAATATCCGACGAGGTCGGGTTGACCGCGGCCGACTCGATCGCATTCGCAAAAGAGTACGGATTGCAGTGGCTGGAAGTTCGTAACGTGCCGGAGTTGAAAAGGGAATACGCCTTTCAGCCGGAGCCGGTGCTCAGAGCCGCCGCCGCCTCGTTCAAAGCGAACGGCCTGCGCGTTTCCTTCATGAACACGTCGCTTTTGAAGTTCGGATGGCCGGGAACGGAGCCGGTGCGCCGTCGTCCGGAAACGGACGACGCTCGCGCCGCGCGGTTGGCGAACGAATCCGCGCGATTCGACAAGCGCATGGAGTCGCTGAGAGAAGCTTTGAATGCCGCGAAAATTCTGGGCGTCGACAAAGTTCGCGTGTTCACCGGCTCCCGCGTAGCCGAGCCTCGAAACGTCTTTCCGCGCGTGGCGGAAGTGATCAACCAGATGGCGGATGTTGCGGCGAAAGAAAAAATATACCTCCTGATCGAGAACGAGGCTTCGCAGAACGTGGGGACATCCGAGGAACTGGCGGCGATCATGGAGATGCTGCCATCGAAATGGATCGGCATCAATTGGGACCCGCAGAACTCCCTGCCCCTGAAGGAAGTTCCCTATCCCGACGGCTACAACGCGCTACCCAAGAAGCGCATACTCAACGTCCAGATCAAGGGAAAGGGCGTGATGGATAATCCCGAGCGTCTCGACTGGAAATCGATTCTGCAGGCGATGCAGCGCGACGGCTATCCCTATCGGATCGGCCTCGAGACGCATATTTTCGATGGCACTCTGATTCAGGCGTCGCACACGTCGATGCGGGAAATTCTGCGTATTGTCGGAGAGCTTGGTTGAAAGGAGAAACATGAATCGAAGGTCTTTCTTGAAGTCCGCCGCGGCCACGCCGGTCATCGGCGCGGGAACTCTGCCGCTCCTCCGCGCGGAGCTTCCGAAGATGAAAATCACGAGGGTCCGGGCCTACTCTCCGCCAAATCCGAATCCGCTCTTTAATCAGAGCGACATGGTGATCACCATCGAAACCGACGCCGGAATCACTGGCGTCGGCGAGGGCGGCTCCAAAGAAATGCTGGAGCAGTGCGCCGGCCGGCTCATCGGCAGAGATCCCCAATACATCGAGAAACTTTGGCAGGATATGTCGCGCGCGTTCTTCTACCCGCCGGGGCGCGAGAAGGTGGACGCCCTCGGCGCGCTCGATCTTGCACTTTGGGATATCAAGGGCAAGGTTCAAAAGATGCCGGTGCATCAAGTCCTGAACGGGATGGCCCGCAATCATTGCGAATGCTACAACACGGCCGGCATAATCCCCGGAATCCAGCCGGGCATGAGCGTGAAAGAGCGGGCGCAAGCGACGGTGGAGGCGGGGTATCGCGCCTATCGCATGGGCGCGGCGGATACGCGGCCCAACACTACCTTCAACATTCGCGAGCGGGTGAACGCCCTTTATAACGATTGCGTTCAGGCGCGGGATGGGGTCGGCAAGAACGGCGATTGGGTCGTCGATTTCCATCAGCGCTTCGATCTCACCGATGCTGTTCGCGGCTGCGACATGATCGAAAGCCTCGCGCCATTTTTCGTCGAGGATCCGGTGCGCGCGGAGGCGTTTCTCGAAGACCTGCCGCGATTGCGGCGCATGGTAAAAGTTCCGATCGCCGCCGGTGAAGAATGGGGCAACCGGTGGGATTTCAATAAGCTCGTCGAAAACCATGACATCGATTACGTACGCGCCACACTGCCCAATGTTGGCGGCATCACGGAGATGATGAAGATCGCCGCGATTTGCGAAACGCATTTTGTGGGCATCGTGCCGCACTTTACCGGGCCGATTGCCACCGCGGCTCTGGTCAATTCCCTGGGAACGTTTTCCGGTCCGGTTTTGATGGAGTACAACTACCAGGGCAGGACGCTGCCGCATTTACCGGCGTGCCTCGATTTCAAGAATGGCAAGCTTTACCCGAACGACCGTCCCGGGCTTGGCGTGGAACTCGATATGAAACAGCTCAAGCTGGTAACGGAGATCACGCAGCCGGTTACCGCGCGCGCCCAGACTTACTTCCGGCCCGACGGCTCGATCACTAACTGGTAATCGCGACCGATGAAAGCCGCGCTCGTTCCGCTTCTAACGCTTGCCGCTCTCGCGGGCAATATCGTGAGCGCGCAGCCCATTCGCGAACTGCCGTATTCGCCAAGCCTGGATACAACTTCGATCGATACAGCGGTCAATGCGTGCGACGATTTTTATCGATATTCGCGTGGGAACTGGATCAAGAAGAATCCAATTCCGCCCGATCAGGCGTCGTGGAAC
>JALYXS010000217.1 GCA_030946965.1 Acidobacteriota bacterium | reverse complement strand
CCGTCCATTTGGCTTTGTCATGCTCCACGGCGTCAAACACCGTTGTCAAGATGGCGAGCTTGATCGTGCTGGCGGTTCTCACCAAATCCGTTTCATGAATGCCAACCGTCGCACCGGTATCGAGGTTTTTGGCATAAAGTGTGACGGCGCCTTGGAAGCCGGCCGTTCGCGCTTCCAAGCTTCGATCGAGTATCGTCTGCGCTGAAACGACTGCCGCGAAGAAAAAGAAGGCGAGGGCGGAACGAGTGCGCACACTGGAAATGCACATGGACCTGATGATAACTCAGGAGTACCGTGTCTGCTGTAAGTCCGCCCCGGCTCGGTCATCAGAAAATCTACGGCCTCATCGACCGCGATCTTCACGGCTTTATTCAGGTCTGCGTCAATCCCCATGGCGATGAAGTGAGTTGGCGTTTCAGCGCGCGGCCATTTGAGACGCATATTCTTGTGAAGGATGAAGCGGAAGTCGCCGATCAAGGAGGTTTCCAGTCCGGTCTGATCGACTTCGCCGTCTCCTTGCGCCGCATGGCCATCTCCCACCTGGAACAACGCGCCAGGCGCTTGCACTGGTATGAATAGCTTGGTTCCCGCAATCAGTTCACGATTGTCAAGGTTACCCGCATGGACACCGGGCGGGGTGCTGCTAGCGCGTCCCGCGGAGGCGGCCGGGGCCAAACCCATGCTGCCGAAAAAAGGCCGCAGCGGGACTTCTACTCCCGGCGCGAAAGGGGCAATCATTCTCTTCCGGTCGAGCCGGATAATCTTGTGTCCGCCTTCCGGGAACTCATCGGCTAGCGTGCCATTCAAGCCCATGCCGTTGTAGGCATAATCAACTGCCAGACGGATCGCCTGAATCTGCACTTCGAGCACATCGCCCGGCTCGGCTCCCTCGACAAAAACCGGGCCGGTGAGGAAGTGTCCGCGGCCCCGTGGCTTCGCTTTCAACAAGGCGAGGAGCGCGGGTTCAATGTCATCTTCCGGCAGACCGGCATTCTTAAGCGCCGTAGGCGACGCAACTCCGAGCGTGTGGATTTCGACGGCTTCGCCCGAATGTATGCGAAGCACGGGCGGCGTGCTCGCGTCGTAATAGCCGATAACGACATTCTCCGGAGTTGCCGGGAGGACATGGGTTTGAGCGATCAGCGGCATGCAAAGCAGCAATAGAGCGAGAGTCATCATAGCTTTCCCGTCGGAATCCTCAATGTTAGCCTTGTGCAGGTGCATCTTACCTGATTCGTGTTCTGGCGACGAGAAACATACCGCGTTCAAGTCCCGTGTTCAGCCGAGTAAGCCCTGCTCGACCAACAGCTGACACGTTTCGATCGGCTTCGCATTTACAGGGTAAGGCTGCTAGCGCCTGCGAGACAACGGGGTTCTTGTCACTGCCCGCGACGGACGGGACCGGATCGTTGGCCAGACAATGAACGGCTTCGAAGATTTCCGGGTTGGCACGTCGGCTAAGAAGGAATGGCAGACCTTGCGCCGCTTCGCTTCGCGGGGTGATCTTCCGTGCTCCGGTTTTCGATTGCGAGGATAACGGAATTGGCGAATTAGGCCAGCTTAGTTAAACAGCTGGCTTATTAGTGGCGTCATCAACGGCCCGGGTCGAGCAGAAGACGTCCAATAATTAACAAAATAGCAGCCCCCGAAGAGGCTGCCGATCTCCAAGACCTTCAGACATCAGAAATAAATTTTCAATGCCAATTGCAATTGCCTGGGCGTATTCAACAAATCGCTACTACTGGTGAGACGGCCAAAGTTCTGATCCTGCAAGTTCGTCGACCCGGTACCGAAACGAACTCGGTTAAACACGTTGAACGCTTCGGCGCGGAACTCCAAACGGACCGATTCGCGAATCGGGAACGTCCGGGCAACCGACATATTTTCGTTCAGGTTCGGGAATTGCCGGACTTTCGGGTTGTACCTGGTCGAATTGCCGAAACCGTTCAGAGCGGTTCCGATCCCCTGTGCCGGAAATGGTCCGGAGAGATCCGGGACCAGGAAGTTGTCGACCTGCGGATCAAAACTGCTGCCTTTGGTCGGCGGTCTCCATCCGGAATAGGAGGTAATGTACGGCGTGCTTCGTCCGTTGAAAAGCGGCAAGCCGTAAGAACTCGACAGACCAATCGGCTGGCCGCTCGAATAGAAGTTCGTGCTGTTGATGCGCCAACCCCCAACCACCCAGGCCGCCACGCCGCTGGTCAGGAACTTCCGCCCTTTTCCGAACGGCAAATCGTACACCAGCCCGAGTTTGAAGTTGTGAGTCACGTCGAACTGTCCGATGGATTTTTCCAGACGGCGATTGTACTGGTCGGCAGCGGAGCTGCCGTTGCCCCAATAGCTATCCGAATCGGTGAGCAATTTCGAAAATACGTAAGATGTCTGGAAGGTCAGCCCGGCCGCATAGCGCTTTTGGAAGCTGATAATGCCGGCGTGGTAACTCGAATGACCGCTGTGATCGCCCCCGCCGGCATACGTATCGATGCCGTTGTATTGCGGATAAGGCCGGAGGGCCTGCTTCACCGTGGCGCCACCATGAGCATTCCAGTAGGTGATGAATCCGGGGTACGGCTCGCCGATTCCGGCCGCGTTCGCGAGCGGCGAACCTAACCGGCTGTTTAATACCGCCGTGCTCTGAGTGATATCGCCGAAGGCGGTCAGATACTTCGGGTTGACCTGATCGTAAGCCAGCAACTGCGATTGCAAATGCGATCCGATCACGCCGTTGTACGAAGTCTCGAGCACCATGGAGGAGCCGATCTGACGTTGAATCGAAAAGTTGAAGTTGTTGAACTCCGGAGGACGAGTGGCTTCTTTTCCTTGCCACCACGGGATGTTGACGCCGTTGGCGAACGAGGGATTAATGAAGGGCGGAACCGGGTATGGAGGAAAACCACCATCGAGAGTAAACGCCGGCTGGATGCCGCCGCTACCCTGCGGGGCGCCATAGGTTTGCGTGAAACCCTGTTGATGGGTAGACCCGGTAACCGTGGAAATAGCGCCAAACGATCGTGCATAAGAAGAGCGGATGACCGTCTTCGAGTCCCAACTATAGGCGCCCCCGATATGCGGGCCAAAAGCCTTGAAGTAGGAATCTGCCAGCGTGCGGCTGCCTTGGCGGCCAGTGCCCGTGCCCGCATAGATCAAAGCGCCCGGAATGTTGCCTGCCGCGGGATTCGGCAGCGTAGGCGAGAAGTCGCTCCAATTGTCGTTCAAACCGGTGGGAGGAAGCGTCGTTTCCCAACGGAGGCCGAGATTCAAAACCAGCTTGGGCGTTATGCGCCAGTCGTCCTGCACATACCCGGCAAAGTAAGGCCATTGCTGTCCGATAAATCGAATCGTATCGATGGAGCCCGTATCCGCATAGCCGAGCAACAACGAGGCGATCGGATTGCCGCCGGCATTCGGGTTCGTGCCGCCGGGAACACCCGTTTCCGTATAGCTGAAAGTAGCGCAACCGGACACGCATTGGCGCCCGAAGCCGTTATAGTGGCCCAATTGATACATGCCGCCGAATTTGAACGAGTGCTTGCCCCGGATCCAGGTGAAGTCGTCGTTATAGGAATAAATCGTGTTCTCCGAGCCATTGTTAGCGCGGCCTCCCCACGATCCGTATCCATTGCTGAAGTCAAAGTTGACCAGGTTCTGATTACAATCCGGGACACCGCCCAGGCAGAACTTATCTTTCCAATTACCGGTGTACTCCTGTGGCGGGTTGTGGTTCTGCCGCCAGTTGTTGCCGCCCGTAAAAAAGTGGTTGAACTTTGTAGCGCTCAGCGTCCAATCCCAACTGAACCGGACCACGTCGCTAGCCTGTTGAAGGTCGTTGTAGTTGGTGTACAAGCCGGGGAGCGTTGGCGGCCCTTGCGGACCCGGCACAATGGATTCGCGATCGTTGCCGTAATAACCGGAAATCCGATGCTTTTCACTGAATACGTGGTCGCCCTTGATGCTGTACTTATTGACCGGTTGAACTTGTGAGCCGGATGTGACGAAGTAGTTGTTGTTCACATAACCGACGGTTCCCGGTAAAGCGCCATTGTTCGGCTTGAGAACGCCGCTGGTCTGGAAGACGCCGAGCGCCTTCTGGGCCGCCGGACTGAACAGGCTCTGCGGAATTTTATTTCCGGCGAAAGGCTTGCGGACTATGTTGCCGCTGGAGTCCGTGGTCTGGCTGGTTGGATCGAAAATCGGAATCTGCTTACCGGTTGAGTCCACCCAGTTGCTGAAGTCGCCGTTATACATTTCCGGCGTGGGAACGGTGGTCGAGAAGTTTGAGGCCCCGTTACGATTCCGGAAACCTTCGTAGGAGAAGAAGAAAAACGTCTTGTTCCGCCCGTGGTAAACCTTCGGAATATAGACCGGACCGCCGACCGTGAATCCGAAATCGTTTTGTTTGTAAATCGGAATGGGCTGGTTCAATGCGCCGTTCGATTTCCGCCCAGCCGCGTTGCTGAAAAAGTTGTTGGCGTCGAAATCGTTGTTACGCAAGAATTCATACGCCGAGCCGTGCAAACTGTTCGTACCCGATTTCGAAACGAACGTCATGACGCCGCCCCCGGCGTGTCCGTATTCGGCCTTGAAGCCGTTGGTATCGACCGTAAACTCGGTGATGGCTTCAATGGACGGAGCGTTCGACGACACCCAGCTTTTCGAAAGAGCGCGCGTGGTATTGGTGGAGACTCCATCGAGCGTGGTGCCGTAGCTCGCTGCCTGTCCGCCGCCGAGCGAGAAGCCGTTATCACCGCCGAGGTTCTTCGATTCGGGCGTGAGGACGGCCAGGTCGAAAGGGCTGCGAACCGCGCCGCCGACTACCAGGGGAAGATCGTTTACCAGCTTGTTATCGATGGTTACGCTGGTTTTCGCATCCTCGGTCTGGAGCGTCGCGGCGGTCGCCTGGACCTCAACCGCTTGTTGGGACGTGCCGACTTCGAGCGTTGCGTCCGCGCGCACGGTGCTCGCCGCGCTCAGCGTCACGTTTCTTAAGTCGGATGGACGAAAGCCTTCCTTTTCCACTCGGACGTTGTAATTGCCCGATGCAAGATTTGGAGCGGTGAACTCGCCACTTTCGTTGCTCGTCAGAGCGGTGGACGTATTAGTCGTCGTGGCCGTGACGGTGACCTTAGCGCCAGGGATTACGGCGCCGCTCGCGTCGCGAACCGCGCCCGTGATGGTTCCACGCTCGGATTGGGCTAAAAGAAGGCCGGAAAGCAAAGCAGATACGCAAAGAAGCCGGAACAGAGATCGGCTTACGAAACCAAAGCGGTTGAACATACGAAGTTCTCCTGAAAGCAATTTGTAGCCGTAAAGCTGGTTGAGAAAACTTTAGCACTTTTTGATTCGCCCCGCAATAGCTAATAACAGCGTTCGTTTAAAGCGGGCGTGCTTCCGATCCCTAAAACTTAGTACCATCAACCGGTATGAAACTACTTTCACTATTTGTCATCGCGTCGGCTCTCGCGGCGCAAACCGCGCCTTCGCCTTGGACGGCGCAGTTCGGCAATCATTACGCCGTGCAGCCTAACATCACCTATGTAACCGCCAACAACTACGAATCCAAGCTCGACCTCTATGAGCGCCGCAACGTTTCCGCCGCGCAACCCACGGTCATCTATATTCACGGCGGCGGATGGGTGGGCGGCTCCAAGGAGGGCGGATTGTCCGCCGTAATGCCTTGGTTCGAGATGGGCTGGAATGTCGTGAATGTCGAATACCGGCTCGGGCGCGTTTCGCTCGCTCCGGCCGCCGTCGAAGATTGCCTCTGCGCGCTGCGCTGGGTCGCGGCGCACGCGAAAGAGCACCACATCGATCCGAACCGAATCGTCGTGACCGGCGATTCGGCGGGCGGGCATCTATCGCTGACCACCGGCATGATTCCGGAGAGCGCCGGATTGGATCGCGAGTGTCCCGGCATCCCGCTGCCCAAGGTCGCGGCCATCGTGGATTTCTACGGGATCACCGATGTCGGCGATCTTCTGGACGGTCCGAACCGAAAGTCGTACGCAGTCGCATGGATGGGCAGTTTGCCGGATCGTAACGAAATTGCAAAGCGCGTGTCGCCCCTGACCTATGTAAGGCCGGGACTGCCGCCCATTCTCATGATCCACGGCGATGACGATCCGACCGTTCCATACAATCACAGCGTCCGCTTGCATGAAGCACTGGACAAGGCGGGTGTTCCGAATCAACTAGTTACGGTCCCCGGCGGCCATCACGGCCACTTTCCCGACGACCAATACATTCGGGTCTTCTCGGCTATACAGGATTTCTTAGCTAAACACGGCTTACAATCGGCGGGATCGCGCTAAATCCGGTTGCGTATGGCCCGTGCATTGCAACTTGAAGTCGGAGTTCAGGCGGCTATGCGCGCCCGGAAAAAGGAGAAATCGTAAATGGCAACTCAAGATCAACAATTCGAAACCCTCAAGCAGAAGTATCAGTCCGTGATGACGGTTATTCAGCAGCAGAATGTATCGTTGCAGCACGTCAACATGGAAGGCAACAAACTTTTCATCCAGGGCACCGCGCCCTCGGAAGCCGCGAAAAACAAGGTATGGGACGCGATCAAAGCCGTGGACCCGAGCTACAGCGACCTGACGTGTGACATCACGGCTCAAGCGGGCGGCGCGTCGTCCGGCGGCCAGACCCAAGGCGCGGGCGCTTCGGTAGGCGGCGGCCAGGGCAGCCAATCCTACACGGTCAAGGCAGGCGATAGTCTGTCCAAGATCGCCCAGCAGTTCTATGGCAGTTCCAGCGACTACATGCGCATTTTCAACGCGAATCGCGATAAGCTCCAGGATCCCGACAAGATCCGCGTCGGTGAGCAGCTAACGATTCCCTCGCAGGATGTGTAGAGGCGGCCTATGAGCTGGATGGATCAACTCGGCAGCATTGTAAGCCAATATACCGGCGGCGGTACCGGTTCCGGCAATGTGGAGCAGGATTTCAACAAGGTTGCGCAGAACGCTCCGCCGAATGTCCTCGCCAGCGGCCTTTCCGAGGCGTTCCGATCGGACCAGACGCCCGCATTCGGCCAGATGGTTTCGCAAATGTATAGCCAATCGAACGGGCAGCAGCAGGCGGGGATTTTGAACCATCTGCTTTCGTCGCTTGGGCCAGGCATGCTTTCGAGCTTAGCGGCAAGTGACGCGATGTCCGCGATTCCGGGCGCGCTTTCAGGAATGTTAAGCAGCGGTCACGGGCAGGTCACGCCCGAACAGGCGCAGCAGATTCCGCCCGATGTGGTACAACAAATTGCCACGCACGCGGAGAAGAACAACCCGTCGGTTGTAGATCAGGTGAGCGGCTTTTACGCGCAACACCCGGATTTGGTGAAAGGCCTCGGCATCACGGCACTGACAATCGCGATGGGCCGCATGGCGCGGCATTCTTAGTAACAACCCGCTGCGTGATTGGGTGCTCTTGCGAGAGGGCACCCCTAACTCGACTATCCGTGCCGGATCACCAGCACATCCCCATCTTTCACGATGTAATCCTTACCTTCCAGCCGGAGCAGCCCTTTCTCGCGAACGCCGGGATAGCCGCCCAGTTCCACTAAATTTTTCCAGTTCACCACTTCCGCGCGTATAAATTTCTTTTCGAAATCCGAATGAATTGCGCCCGCCGCCTTCGCCGCCGTGCTTTCGAGCGGCACCGTCC
>JALYXS010000147.1 GCA_030946965.1 Acidobacteriota bacterium | reverse complement strand
CGCTTGGCGTGGCGAGCTCGTTGAGCGGCCCGCCTGGGTCCTGGATCGATACCGATTCGCTGGTCGCGATGTGCAAGGTGGCCGCGGAGTACGGCGGAATCTACTCGACGCATATGCGGACCGAAGGCCAGGGCGTCTTTGAATCAGTTGCCGAAGCGATCGACATCGGACGGCGAAGCGGCGCGCCAGTCGATATCATCCACCTCAAACTGGCCGACCACAAGCTCTGGGGCAAGATGCCGGAGCTGATTTCGACGATCGCGCAAGCGCGCGCGAATGGGCAGCAGGTCACGGCCAACGTTTATCCGTACCGCGCGGGACAGAACGATCTGGCGAGCATTATTCCCCCGTGGGCGCACGAAGGCGGCACGGACGCGTTTCTTGCGCGCTTGAAAGATCCCAAGCTGCGGCCCCGGCTCGAACGCGAAATCGAGCACGGCATTCCCGGCTCGAACTGGTATGACCATTACACCGCGACGGGAAGTTGGGAAGGGATGCTGCTCGTCTCGATGTCGAATCCGCAATACAAGAAATTCGAAGGCAAGCGGATGAATGAAGCGATTCAGTCGCTCGGGGGCAAGCCGATCAACGCCCTGTTCGAATTACTCGAAGCGAACCATGGCTCGGTGCCGACGATTTTCTTTCATCACGATGAGAACGATATGCGCTACGCGCTGAAGCAGCCGTTCGTCTCGATTGGTTCCGATGGAACTGCGCTGAAGACCACGGGACCGCTCGCGGCGGGCAATCCGCATCCACGGTACTACGGGACGTTTCCGCGCGTGCTGGGGCGGTATGTGCGGGATGAGCATGTGCTGACGCTGGAGGAAGCCATTCGAAAGATGACGTCGGCAAACGCGTCGAAGATTCACGTTTACGATCGTGGCCTGCTGCGCCCCGGCATGTGGGCGGACGTGACCGTTTTCAATTCCGCGAAGATCATCGACATGGCGACGTGGGAGAACCCGCATCAGTATGCGGTGGGCGTGGAATATGTGATTGTCAATGGAAAGATGGTGCTGGAGAAGGGCGCGCACACCGGTGCGCGGCCGGGAACGATTCTGTATGGGCCTGGGAAGGAATGATAGACTACTCAACCAATCCTCAGGAGGACGATGCATGAAATTCCGTAGCGTTGTGTTTGTCGCGGTTCTAGCCATTGTCAGTGCCTTTGCCGCCGATGATCCGTTCGTCGGCACCTGGGTTTCAAATGCCGAGAAAAGTCCAAAGCCCACAATAAAATACGCGATTAAAGACCTCGGTGGGAACCGGTTTGCCTTGACTGGCAGCACGGGACAAACGACCACCATCAAAGCCGACGGCGTTCTCATGGATTCACCGTTCGGGGGTACCGTCTCCTTCAAGAAGCTGGACGATCACAAATGGGAGATGGTCAGAAACGAGCCTGACAAGATGGTGCGGACGTTCACCGTTTCCCCGGATGATAAGACTCTCACGCTCATCGACGTCGTTACGCCCGCTAGTGGCGGACAGGAAAAATTGACCACAACCTATTCGAGACTCGGTCCTGGCAAGAGTCTTCTTGGCGAGTGGCAGTCGGTATCCATGGAGCGTCAAGCCTCCGCTAAACCACAAGAGCTTGTTATTGAACCGTATGGCAACGATGGCCTAAGCTTCGTATGGGACAAGACTCGCCTTGACATGAATTTCGACGGGAAGCTATATTCCTACAAAGGTCCGAGCGTTCTGAAACCTACATCGGCATCCGGTAAGCGGGTCAATGCCCGCTTGCTTCAAATGGAGGATCATGTAGACGGCAAACTCGACGTAAGCGACGAATACAGAGTGTCCGAGGATGGCAAGACCTTAACCATTATCGACAAGCCGGCGAATTCGAACGCAGTGTTCACGAGCGTGTTTGACAGGCGTTGAAGTGTTCAACGAAGTGCTCAAAATCATTGTGCATGGCATTTTGCCGCTGCTCTCGGGATCGCTGTGTCTGGCCGATACTTTTCTCATTCGTGGCGCCCGCGTGTTCGACGGCCAAGAAAGCCAGGGTATCCGCGACGTACTTATCGAGTCGGGCAAGATTGCCGCCGTCGCTCCGAAAATCAAAACCCGTTCCGGTGCCATCGTCGTCGATGGACACGGTTCGACACTACTGCCCGGCCTTTTCGATTCGCACGCTCATGTTGACGATGGCGGGTACTGCCTGCGAATGTCGGCTCTGTTCGGAGTTACCACGGTTATCGACCTCTTCACCGCCGGCCCCGGCAACACTCCCCGCGAGATACACGCCCGCATTCGGGCGATGCCGCCTGGCGAGGCGTCCGATTTCTTAACTGCCGGTCTTTGCGTTACGGTCAAGGGCGGCCACGGAACCCAGTTTGGAATACCAATTCCTACGCTCGACGATCCCGCGGAAGCTCAGGCCTTTGTGGATGCCCGGATTGCCGAAGGCTCGGATCTTATCAAGATCATCTACGAAAATTTCGGCGGAAAAGTGCCACGTCTGCATAAGGCGAGCATGGAACGTGTTGTTGAGGCCGCGCACGCGCGCGGCAAGCTCGCCGTAGTTCACGCGGGCGAGGGACCCGACTCTATCCGAGACGCTTTAGATGCCGGCGCCGATGGTGTAGCGCACTCATTCGTTAATGGCGTAGCCGACGCGGATTACGGTCGGATGTTTGTTTCGCACGGAGCGTTCATCATCCCAACGTTGACTGAGATGGTGAATCTGTGCGGGCTTCCCGACAACGCCGCGCTTGGCCGGGACCCGCGCGTAACACCTTGGCTGCCTGAAGCGGAAGCCGGGAGGCTGAAGAAGTCGGTCGGCAAGCCGAAACATCATTACGACTGTGTGGGCTCGTTCGCTTCGATTCCCCTCCTGGTTGATGCCGGAGTCATGGTTCTAGCCGGCACGGACGCTGGAAATCCGGGAGTGTCCCATGGTGCAAGCCTGCATGAAGAACTCGAATTGCTGGTGCGTTGCGGATTGTCTCCGAAGCAGGCCTTGGTTGCAGCGACGTCGGCTCCCGCACGCGTATGGGGCCTGCGTGATCGGGGTCGTATTGCTCCGGGGTTTCGCGCCGATTTACTTCTGGTGGATGGCGATCCCACCGAAGACATCACCGCGACGAGGAAGATTAATCGCGTATGGCTCGCAGGGGTGCTGGTGAATCGTAACAAGTTGCTACAAACGGCTAAAAGCCTTCAACCGAAGTAGCTCGCCTCGGTGCGCTCTGAGGCGGGCGGTAGAATAAACGTACCCGTGAAGATTTGGATTCTGGCCGCGTTTTCCTTGTTTTCCCTTGCCGCTTCGGGAGCATCCGATCGCCCCGCGGCCGAGTGGGTCATCCGGCAAGGCGGGGGCGTGCTGCTCGACGGCCGCCCGCAGACCACGCGCGAGCTTTCCGGCTTGCCCACGGGCGAATTCAGCGTCACGGGGGTCGACCTCATCGGCACTAGCGTCGATCCCAAAGACCTCAAGGAAATGGGAGGCCTTTCGAACCTCCGTGAACTTCTTCTCCCTGGGCCGATCTTCAACCCCGGCGCGGGCAGTAAGCTCGACGCCAACGACGAGCTCAAGCCTCTCGCCAATCTTCACAAACTGGAAAAATTGTACTTCAGCCTTCACTTCCTGACCAACATCAACGTGCAGGATAAAGGCCTCGACTATCTGAAAGACCTCACCCAAATCCAGGAAATGCGGCTGGCTCAGACTCGCATCAAGGGACCGAGTCTTGCGCCGTTCGTCAATCTACGCGCGCTCGATTTAAACGACACGCCCATCCGCGACGACGGTCTGAAATACCTGAAGGGCATGACGCGCCTCACGCGCCTTTCTTTACGCGACGATCTCATCACCGACGAAGGCGTTAAAGAGTTAGCCGGTCTCACCGAACTCACCGCGCTCGATCTCTACGGCACAAAAATCGGCGATCCTGGCCTCCGCGCTTTAAGCAGCCTCAAGAAACTACAGAAGCTGAATCTACTTGGCTCGGCAATAACGGACGATGGCTTGGACGCTCTCGCGTCGATGACTGGCCTCACGGACCTGAATCTTTATCGCACCGAGATTGGCAACGTGGGTCTCGCGAAGCTGCAGAAGCTCAAGAACCTCAGGAGCCTCGACCTTCGATATACGCAGGTTACGGCGGGCGGCGTGGATGCTTTTCGCGCGGCGCTGCCGAAGTGCAAAGTCGATTTTCAGGATTCTTCTCCGCAAAGCACCAGCATCTCCATGCGCCAGAGCCGTCCGGCCGGCACGGGAGACAAAGACATTGCCGAGTGGATCGTCAAGATGGGCGGCAAAGTCCGGATGGCGGGCGGTCGCATTGTCGATGTCGCGCTGAATGGAACGCCCATGACCGATGCGCAGGTCGAGTATCTGACGCCGCTCCCGGCGATCGAGAAGCTGGAGCTGCAAACCACGGAAATCGGAGAGCTGGCCGCCCAATATCTAGGCAAGCTGGCGAGCTTGAAGGAATTGAATCTTAGCCAGACGCTCACTTCCGACAAATCTCTTGAGCAATTAAAAGGGCTGACGCGTTTGCGCATCGTCAAGCTGAATAACACGCAGGTGCGCGGTCCAGGGTTAGCGGCGTTAACCGGTGTCGAAGATCTGGAGCTTGCGGGAACGCCGCTCACCGACGAGGGCTTGAAGCGACTGGCTGACGCGAAGGCGCTCCGTGGTTTGCGGATCAGCTACACGAATATTTCCGACGCAGGCCTGGCGTCATTGCAGGCGCTCACGGGGCTGGAACGCTTGGACATAGCAGCGGACGATATAGGCGACGCTGGGTTGAAAAACTTGGCAGCGCTGACAGGTCTAAAAGAACTGGTTCTTAATTACGGACGATTCACGGACAAGGGTCTCGAATCTCTCATCCCTTTGACCAACCTTCAACATTTGGAGCTTCGCCGGACGCGCGTCAGCGATGCCGGCGTCGCGTTTCTCGCCAAGCTGGCGAACCTTCAGAAGTTGAATCTCGATTACACGATCGTATCGGACAAGGGTTTGATCGAGTTGCGCGAAGGCCTACTGCTGCTTACGGATTTGAGCGCGGATAGCGCCGGATTCACCGATGCGGGCATCGAAACTCTGCGCGCGATGAGCCAGTTGAAACGCCTGAATCTGTATCACAC
>JALYXS010000142.1 GCA_030946965.1 Acidobacteriota bacterium | reverse complement strand
CGATCTGCTTCGCGAATATCAGATCGTCGTTCGTAAAATTGCTGCCGAGCTGATAAGAAATCTTCATGCCCGGCGAGAGCGGCTCGAGCGGGCGCTTGGCCGCTTTCACAGAAGCCGCGGAGAGCGCAGCGGCGCCGATGGTGGCGCGGACAAAGCCGCGGCGGCTGGATGAAATGCTGGGATTATTTTTCATGGAGGTTTTCTCTTATCGACGAGATTATGTCACAGTGGAACCGAAAGAGCAGCCAGGAATTCTTCATCGCTCACCGCGTAAGTTTTCCCGCGCTTAACAGATTCGCGAATATGCGATACGCGCCCGGAACGCCGGCCGGCAATTGCCGGAACCACGAGTAAGCCGTAAAAATATAAGCGCCTTCCCCATATCGCGTGTAGAGCGTTCCGCCCGGCAGCGGTCCTTCGCCTGGATCGTGCGATTCCAAAACCGTCTGATAATGCTCATCCCATTTCGACGGGAAATACAACCCGCGCTCCTGAATCCAGCCCGCAAAATCGTTTGCGGTGATGTGATTGGGCGCTTGCAAGAGTGGCGAATCCGGATGGGGAAAGGCCACTGGGGATTCCTCCACCGTCACCCGGCTCCCTCCCAAGATAAACGGATACGGCCCGATTTCCAGGTTAGATCCAATCCCTTCCAGCCGGTTATATTGCACAATCATCGTGCCCCCCGCGCGCACGTAATCGAGCAGCCGGTGCTGGTTCGCGCGCAAGTCCGGGCGAACGTTGTAAGCGCGCACGCCGGTCACAATAGCGTCGAACCCGGAAAGATCGCCGCGCGAGAGATCCTCTTCGGTAAGCAGGCGCACCTCGCAACCCATTTGCCGGAGAGCGTCTGGAACATCGTCACCCGCGCCCATCACGTAACCTACCCGCTTCGCAAGCACCTGCAAAGGGGCGATCCGCAGCAATCCATTCGAAGGAGGAGTCAGCGTTTGCGGCGGAATGTGCGGATACGCGATCACGTGCATGCCTGCGGTTATCTCCTTGCCGTCCACGCGCGCGATCGCGCGAAAGTGCGCCGGCGCCGCGCTTTCCGAACCCAAAACCGCGCGCGTGAGAGCGAACGTGACTTCCTGGCGCTCGCCCGCCTCCGTGAACTTGAAGGTTCGCGACGACGGTTCGAGCTTCCAGCCCGGATCGGCCTCGATGCGGATCTCACCGGAGGCGTGGGGCACATTGGCCGTTAATTCGACCGCGATTTGGCGCGTACCCGCCTGAGTGAACACGACAACCGGCTCCGGCAGATCGACGGCGACCGCGGGGACTACGGTGAGGGGCCGGCTCATTTCTCCCAGCACATGATCCACGTAGCGGTGTTGCACGGGGCGCCGGATTGAAATGCGGGCCGCGTCCACGTCCAACTGAAACACCGCTTCGAGCACCGGAAGCACGCCGGCGCGTCCAATCAGATGTTGATCGCGAATATCGTAGTCGTCTCCCGCGTGCGGCAGGCGCAGCCAAAAAGGTTGGGAATAAGCCGTATCGGCGGGAACATTGACGTCGAGACTGCGCGAGACCGGAACGTTATTGGCGAGAACGGGGGCGAGTTCGAGGCTTTGCTCGCGGCCCAAGCCTTCGAGCTTCACGGAAACGTTCCCAGCCGGAGCGGGCGAACGGTCAATCGCGGTGACGTTAACCTTGAACGCGCTTCCAGGTGTCACCGCGTAGCGGTCGGCATCCGCGTCGAGCCACAATCCCGCGCATAGCGCGATCGCCTCGTCAATTTCCGCCAGCTTGCGGACGCCCCAAGCGTTCTTCCCGGCGGCGAGCGTTGCGATAGCTTGCCGCGCCTGCGTTAGAAGCGGAATCGTCAGCTCCGGATGATCGGGGTCAAACTGTCCCGCCGCCTTCGCCAGGATCGGCCCGATGAGGTTGCCTCCGGGCACCCGATTCCATGTAATATCGACGCCGTCAAACGGGTCGTTGGCGGCGCGATCGCCCGCCAGCGTAACCAGGTAATTAAGCGAAGGTCCCCGTCTTTCCGCGTTTCCCATTCCCTGGCTGCGATGCTCGTCGCGGCTCAGCGAAGCGATTTGGGAATACGATAGTCCGAGGACAGGATCGAACACGCCCGTGTCGATCGCAATGCTCCCCGGCGTTTGCGCCGCCTCTCGCTCCTGGCCGGGGCGAAATGCAAGGACGTTGTACATCAGCCGCTTGGCCTGCCAAGGCTGCGAAAGCGTCAACTGCTCCGGAAACCGGCTAGGGTCGGCGGCCGCGCTAAACGCTTCTTTGCCGAGAATCGCGGAAGCTTGATGTTGCCCGTGGCCGTCTTTCGAAGTGCCGGAAAAGCGCAAAACGATCACGTCCGGCTGGTATTGCCGGATTACCCAGACCATGTCGGACAGGATCTTCTCGCGGCCCCATTTTTGCAGCGTCTCTTGCGGAGTCTTGGTGAACCCGAAGTCGATGGCGCGCGTGAAAAATTGCTCGGCGCCGTCGATCCGCCGCGCGGCGAGCAGTTCCTGCGTGCGAATGACACCCAGCAGATCCCCTTGTTCCGGGCCAATCAGATTTTGTCCTCCCTCGCCGCGAGTCGCCGATAAATATGCGGCGCGAACTTTGCGGCCGCGCGCGTAGTACGCCAGAAGCGCGGTATTCTCGTCGTCCGGATGCGCGGCAATCATCAGCACGCTGCCGAGCACGTTCAGCTTATCGAGGGCCTGCTTGATTTGCGGCGTGCCCGACAGGTTGCCCGGCATGCTGGGCTGGGCCGCCAATGGCGGGATGCAGCAAAACGCACCGCAGTATAGGGCGAATAACCGCCGGGAAAGTTTTCGCAACGGATTACGCCAAATTCAAAACTTGCTTAAGCGTACCCGATTCCTGCTGAATCTTGCCTTGCAATTGCATGATCGCGTAGATCAACTGCTCGGGCCGCGGCGGGCATCCAGGCACGTAAACATCGACTGGAATCACCTGATTTACCGGAACAAGCGCGTAGTTATTGAACACGCCCGTCGAGGTGGCGCAAGCGCCCATGGAGATGACCCACTTGGGCTCCGGCATCTGCTGGTAGAGATGACGGATCACCGGGGCCATCTTCTGCGATACGCGACCGGCGATGATCATCAAATCCGATTGCCTGGGAGATCCGCGAAACACTTCGGCGCCGAATCGCGCGATGTCGAACCGCGACGCGCTCATCGACATCATCTCGATGGCGCAGCACGCCAAGCCGAATGACATGGGCCAGATCGAATTTTTGCGGCCCCAGTTGATCACGTTTCCAATGGTCGTCATCAAAATGCCTTCCTGCGCCGCCAAATGATCCACGCTCTCGTTATCGATTCGGGCGAAAAGGTCCGCCGGACCGCTCGCCATCGGGATATTCATGATCTTAGTTTCGCATGGAATAAGACTCGAAATAACGTTGCTAGACTTGATGATTACCCCATAATTCATGGCTTTTGATAACTACGATCAGGCACTCGATCGCGCGGCGGAACTCTGCGGCGTCGAGCCGCAATTTTGGGATATTTTCGGACGCCTCCATACCGCCTCGGCACAAACCAAGAGGGCGATCGTCGAGGCGCTCGGAATGGCGGCGGGGACGAAAGAAGATCTCGAAAGCGCCATCGCGCGGCGCGAGGAAGCGGAGTGGACGCGAATTTTGCCCCCCTGCCTGGTCGTGACCGCGAGCGAGCCTCCGCGGATTCCGGTGCGGGTTCCGGCGAGTCACTCGAACGCCCTCGCGCTGTTTGAAATTACGCTTGAAGATGGCTCGAGGCGGCATTTCGAACAGGCTATCGGGGCGCGCCAACAAGTCGAACTGGCCGGGTTATTGCCGCTCGGCTACCATGAGTTGCGCATTAGCATAGCCGGACTGAAACCGGAGAGTATTTCGCTGATCGTAGCGCCCGACCGCGCCTTTCTGCCGGAATCTCTTTCCAACGGGAAGAAAGCTGCCGGTGTAGCGGTTTCGCTCTACGGACTTCGCTCGGAATCGAATTGGGGCTGCGGCGATTTCCGCGATCTGCGCGCCGCGATCGATTGGGTCGCGGAAATCGGCGCCGATTTCGTGGCGCTCAACCCGTTGCATGCGATTCATAATCGCCGGCCGTACAACACCAGTCCGTATCTTCCGAACAGCGTCTTCTATCAGAACCCGATCTACCTCGACGTTCCGGCTATCGAAGGGTTCGAGACCAGCGCTCGCGCTCGAACGCTGTGGCTATCTCCCGAAATCCAGGAAGAGGCGCGGCAGCTTCGCCAAGCGGAATTCGTCGAGTACGAGCGCGTGAATGCGCTGAAGCTTCGATTTTTGAAACTGCTTTTCTCCGAGTTCCGGAGCGAAGAGCGAACTCTTCAGACACAACTCGAATTCGAAGATTACTGCCGGCGCGAGGGCGATCTGTTGTATCGATTTGCGACTTACTGCGCGCTCGATGAACATCTGCACGCGAACGATCCGGATCTGTGGATTTGGCCGTGCTGGCCCGCCGGTTACCAAGACCCGAATTCGCCGGAAACGCGGGAGTTCCAGCGGAAACACGCCGAGGCGATCCTGTTCTATCAATATGTCCAATGGCAGATCGATATCCAGTTGAAAGCGGCCCAGCAATACGCGCGCGTGAAGGGGCTTTCGATTGGCCTATATCATGATTTGGCGCTTGCCACGGATCGCTGCGGTTCGGACCTTTGGGCCTACCGGTCGTTCTATGTCGCCGGTTGCCGCGTCGGTTCTCCACCCGACGATTTTTCGCCTGCGGGCCAGGATTGGGCGTTCCCGCCTCCCAATGCCGAGCGGCATCGCGCCACGGGATACCGGCTGTTTACGGAATCCATTCGCAAGACCTGCCGTCATGGCGGCGCTCTGCGTATCGATCACGTAATGCGGTTCTTCCGCCTCTATTGGATTCCCGATGGCTCGGACGCGACCGCCGGAGTTTACGTGCGGGACCGCTCGGAAGACCTGGTGCGAATTCTTGCTCTCGAGAGCGTTCGCAATCGCGTGGTTGTGGTTGGCGAGGACTTAGGCACTGTCGAGCCGCACATCCGCGAAACGCTGGCGCGCTTTGGAATCTTGAGTTACCGCCTGTTTTATTTCGAGCGGGGACCGCACGCGAGCTTCAAGCGTCCGAACGAGTATCCGCATCAATCGCTTGTATCGTCCACGACTCACGACCTGCCCACGCTTGCCGGATTCTGGATTCACGAAGACATAGAAGCGCGCCGGGGCGCGGGTTTGGTGGACGACGCCGAGTACCGGCGCCAGATTGCGAACCGATTGCAAGATAAGCAAAAGATGTTGGACGTACTCTTTGACCAGCACTTACTGCCGAGTTACTTTCCCCGGACCGCGATACACGTCCCCGAACTGACCGGCGAATTACACAACGCGGTAATCGGGTTTCTAGCTTCGACGCCTTCGATGTTGATGGCGGTGAATCAAGAGGACCTGACTAAGGAGACACATCAACAAAATCTGCCGGGGACGACGTCCGAATATCCCAACTGGAGCCGCAAAATGAGATTCACGTTTGAGCAACTAAGGACGGAGCCGCTGGCCATGGGCTCGATGCAAATGTTCCGGGATTGGATTCGGCGGACGGGACGGGAATCGGAACGGGCGTAAGGGATCGGCAGTTTTTGCCAGCGGCGTAGACAGGATTTATACTTCGGCTATGAAGTTCCGCATTGTACTTGAGTTCGATCCAGACGCCGGCAGCTTCTCCGCCGTGTGCCCCGACTTCGGCTGGTGAAACGGAAGTCGAGGCTCGGCAAAACATAGAAGAAGCTATTAAGCTCTGCCTGGCGCCCGCGGATCTTGTTCTCCGCCCGGATGCCGCCTGCGCCACCACTCAGCTTCAACAACTTGCAGAGAGTGGTGGGGCAGCATTCAGCCTGCCGAACTTTTGCCACGGGCTCTCAGGGGAATACACATTCCGCCTACGCCCGATGCTATGATGGCGAAATCCGGCATGTCTCCCGTTCTCACTGGCAGTCGAGAGGACCGCAAGCGCGGTCTATTCTCGTGGACGG
>JALYXS010000118.1 GCA_030946965.1 Acidobacteriota bacterium | reverse complement strand
GCTGGTCCAGACCCGGTCGGTTTAAGCTGGCGCCACTGAATCCGTCGTCGCGGAACAGGTGGCTCTCCGGCAGGACTTGTCCTTCAGCCTTCAGGTGGGCCTGCAGACGGTCCACCTGTTGTTCGATTGTTTGCGCCTGCGACTGACGTTCGGTCGACACGCGCACGTAGATTGCTGTAGTTTTCATTTTCCATCTCCCAATCGATTGGGGCGGACGAGCGAGGCTGCGGAGCATTGCTCAGCTCTTCCGGACGGGTCCACTCCAGGAGATGTTGGTAGACTTGATCCCACCGCCGCTCCGCATCCGGCGTCGGTTGGAACTGACGCTGCATCTGCCACTTCCTTCGCATAGCCACCTCCCAAAGGGTTTTTCTTATCTTCGGGAAGATTCGGTTGACTGGCGAGCGGTCCGACCCCGGATCGCGGCCTGCGAACCCAGCGCAACTTCGAGGGACTGACCAGGGTTAGGCAGAATTTGTCATTTGTTATTAGTCCATTGAGCAGGACCATAGACGAGTAAAGTTTCGGTTGCAACCAATGTTGGGCTTCCAGCGGTTCTACAACGCTCGGCGAGTGATTGTAGGGATCGAGTTAGTACAGAAGATTCACAAGGAACAGTTCGGGATTCCAGCATCGTTCGGAACGAGTGTAGCAACAGTCTGGCGTCGGGTGCTGGCCGCCTCTAACGGACAAGCTCAAGTCGAAAGGTCCGCCTCGAGTTCGAATGGAGGGATCCTTACCTTGCATTTCCTATCTGCACCGCAGCCCCTCGAAATGGCACTGTCAACTTAGGAGCTGAATTCCATAGCGCCCTGAACAGCGAGACGGGATCACATCGAACTGGACTTGTCCCCTGGGCTGAGACAAACAGTTAAGAGACAGGTTACCGTTCGATGATAAATCCTTCCCTTCGGGGCGGCAATGGTTTTATTCTGATGATGCCGGTGAAGCGGAGACGGGCAATGCTGGCGAGCAACCCGTCGAGGAATAGCCGGCCGGAACTCATCGCGAACGATGGGCAGGGCATGTTCTTTCCGGCGTGTCCTATACCCTGGCGCCGGCCCGACCGGAAAGCGGGACAGGGGCCAGGGGTAAAAGACGTAATGACACATCGGACCGATAGATTCCGTCATGCCTGAAAAAACGCTTCTGAGGGCGCCCTCACTTTTCACACGGTCACCGGTGGTACAGATTGCTGAGCGGCAGAAGCAGAAGGAAAAATCGGCAGGGAGCGTTCGAACTCGACCGGCGGGCAGTAGCCCAGGGCCGAGTGGAGGCGCTTGACGTTATAAACTTTCTCGAGGAACCGCTCGATGGAGGCGCCAGCATCGGCCAGATCGCGGTATTCCTGGCGATAAACCTCCTCGTATTTGAGCGTCTTCATAAACGATTCGCAGGTGGCGTTGTCGTAAGGATTGCCGCTCCGGCTCATGCTGATCCGGACGCCGCGCTGTCGGAGCAACTCTGTGTAATTGTGGGAAGCGTACTGCACGCCCCGGTCGGAATGATGGGTCAACCCTACGGCCGGTCTTCGGCGGCGGAAAGCCATCTCCAGAGCGGCGATGGCCAGATCGTCTTCGAGACTGCGATCCAACGCCCAGCCGATCACTCGGCGTGAAAACGCGTCCAGCACCACGGCCAGATAAACGAACTCGGTTTCCAGTCTGATGTAGGTAATGTCGGCAATCCACAGTTGATCGATGCCGGTCAATTCCATGCTCCCCGCCAGATTGGGGTAAACCCGGAGATTGTGATTCGAATCGGTCGTCACCACGAACTTCCGCTTGCGCAGGCAGAGCAGATTATCTTCCCGCAGGATCCGGCCTACCCGCTTGTGGTTCGCCTTCCAACCGCGCCGCTTCAGCTCGGCGGTAATCCGCGGCCGGCCGTAGCACGCGAACTCCAGGGCAATCCGCTGGATTTCGTCGCGTAGATCCAGATCGCGATCTGCCAGTCCGGCCGGCGCGAACCGGTACAGGCCCGCGCGGCTGAGGTGGCCGAGTTGGCACATGCGCAGCGCCGTCATCGCGGCGCCTTTCTCGATTTCCCTCCGGATATACTGGCAGGTCGCGGCCTTCCAGTCAGTGCCTGCAGCATCCGCTGCTCCTCGATGCGCTGCAAGCACCCCTTCAAAAAATCGATCTCCAGCGTCTGCTGCCCCACTTTGCGCTCCAGTTGAGCGACCCGGGGTTCCTCCCACCGCCGCTTACCCGTTCCTGGGAACGCGTTGCCTGGTCCATGACGGAACTCCTTCCGCCACCGGTGCAGCAGGTTCGCGTTGATTTCAAAGGCGCGGGCTACTTCGGCCGCCGAAGAACCCGCTTCGAGCTGCTGGATCGCAGCCAATTTTACTTCTCTTGTGAACTTCCGTCGAGACAATCCCATGAGTCAACTCTCCATTCAATGAATTTTGACTCTTAACTGTTTGTCTCAATTTTGGGGACAAGTCCAATTCATCTCTCTTTCGAGGTGAAAAAGAGGTGTCTCGGCCGTTTCGAATCCGATAATAGCGCGGGGACGAAAGCGGGCGGCTTGACGGCACAACTCCGATCCAATCGATCCCGCCGCTCCGGTGATCATGACTACACAGTTCTCGATCTTGGCGCTAATCAGGCCCTCGTCCAGGTGAACGGGCTGGCGTCCCAACAAGTCCGCAACGTCAACATCGCGAATCTGAGCGGCTAGTCCACGGCCCTCAATAATTTCGGCCAAAGCCGGAATGGTGCGGCAGCGGACGCCGGCATCCCGGCCACGGCGCAAAATGGCGGCCATCTCGGTACCGGTCGCGGATGGCAAAGCGATTAAGACTTCATCGAGCCGGAACTTGGACACGAGGGTCGATAAAGAACTTCCCGAGCCTAATACGGTAAGCCCTTGAAAGATGATGCCCCGCTTCTTGGCGTCATCGTCAACGAAGCCGCAGACCGTATAAAGGAGATTGGGATTGTTGCGAATCTCGCGGAGAAGTGTGATTCCGGCTGTTCCCGCGCCGTAAATGACGATGCGCTTACCCGGATCCGCCTGCCGGCGCTCACGCATGAAGTCGAACATCAGCCTGGTAACGACACGGATTCCATTTGTGGCTAAAAAACAGATCAGGAAATCGATGAAATAGAGAGAACGCGGAAAACCCGCGGGTGCGATCGCCCGGATCAGCGCCGCACTAATTGCAGAGGCTAGTATGTTACCAACGAAAATTTTGGAGACATCGTGGATGGAAACAAACCACCACCAGCCGCGATCCAGCCGTTGAAAACGGAAAACGGCAATTTTGACGCCAATCCAAATGGGCAAGGCATATGGCAGGTACTTCAAGTAGGAGTGCGGAATACTTAAATCGAAGCGGAGCAGAAATGCGCCGATGCCGGAAAAGGCAAAAATAGCCGATTGCACTAACCATAAGAAGGCCGGCTTCAGTCCGGACATGCGTTTGGAAAGTCTATTTGGCTGGAACTGTTGATCGGATAAAGACTTTCTCAAAGTTGAGCACCTGAATCGAATCGACGTTCAATCGCGGCTGTTACGACTTCTCTTCCGTCGTGGAATAGTATCCCTTATATTTACCCTGATAACCGTAATAGTAATAACCGTTGCTAAAGCTCTTATCCGTCTTGTTAAAAACGACTCCCATCGCGTTCGCCCGCACGCGCTTCAGAGTATTCAAAACGGAAGCCAGCGCCGTTCTGTTAGTCTCTCCCGCTACCGTGACCACCACCACCCCGTCTACAGCTGTCGCAATCTGGAGCGGTTCGGCAAAGCCTAGCATGGGTGGAGCGTCGACAATGATCAAATCGTATTCCCTCGAGGCTTCCCGCAGGATTTCCTTAAGGCCTCTACCCACCAAGTCGGTGCCCTGCCGTGACGAACGGCTCGAAGCCAGTAAGTGCAGCGACGGGATTTCGGGAACCTCCTGCACGGCTTTACGCCACGGCATTCCGTCACAAAGGACCGCGTCAACTCCGGTTTGCGTCAGACCGTCGAAATACTTATAAACGCTAGGCCGCCGGAGATCGCAATCGATCAGTAGCGTTTTGTGGCGTTGCTCCGCATGGGCTAAA
Organism: Acidobacteriota bacterium; assembly: GCA_030946965.1. Taxonomy (GTDB): domain Bacteria; phylum Acidobacteriota; class Terriglobia; order Bryobacterales; family Bryobacteraceae; genus JALYXS01. Next base: position 1,614 of record JALYXS010000118.1, on the reverse strand, counting down.
GCGAAATGAACAGCCGTGGTGGTTTTTCCTTCCCCAGGGCCGGCGCTGGTAATTAAGATAGATCCCAAGTGCCGATCCAGGCTGGAAAGGAGGATGGAATTTCGAAGCGTCCGAACTGCCTCGACGTATCCCCGCTCCATCTGAGTGTTGCCTTCCGAGAGGCGCATTAAAGGCAGTGCGCCGCCAATTCCTTGGCCACTTGCTCCGGGCAACCCCCGCCTCTTTGGTTCAATCACCGGTAGGATGCCCATCACTTCTGTATTGAACATCCGCTTAACCTGATCCGGATCCCGCAGCGTGTCGTCCATCGCGTCGCTCATCACCGCCAAACCCACTCCCAAAAGCGAAGAACACAGAAACGCCAGCAAGACGTTGAGCTTGATGTTAGGCGATACCGGCTTCATGGCTGGCCGCGCCAGATCGGCGAGTCGAATGGAATTGCCCTGAAAATTGGTGTTGATGTCCGCTTCCTTAATTTTGCGGATCAGTTCGTCATAAAACTTCTTGTCCGCTTCCGCCTCGCGCTTCAAAGCTTGATATTCGTAAGAACGGGCATTGAGGGCGTCATACTGGGCCTTTGTCTCATTAAGAGACTTCTGCAGCATCCGTTCCCGCTGCACCGCTTCGGCATATTCCACGCCTACGCGCTGCCGGATGCTTTGCCGCGTTTGATCGAGTTGCTGCTGCAATTCCGCGACCTGCGCGGCAGCTTTCTTATACTCCGGATGATTAAGGCCGAACTTGGTGCGAGCATCGGCAAACCGTTCATTGGCTTCGTTCAACCTTTCGGTGATCTTCTTGAGCGCCTCGCCTTGCGTCGAGACCTGCGCCGATTCGAGCGTGCCGCTCTGGACCGATTGGTTGGCCGCTTCCTTGCGGACCCGGTCGGCTTGCGCGGTGGTGTATTCGGTATTCAACTGCATCAGGCGCGAGGTCAGAATGCTCGTCTTTTCGTCCGGATTAATCACATTCAGCTCGCGCTCGAACCTCGCCAGCGCCTCGCTCGAACGCTCCATCTTGGCCTTCAACGAGTCAATCTGTTTTTCCATGAACGAGGAAAGATCCGCCGAAGAGCGCGATCGAATCGTGTAGCCGTGTCCGATATAGCTCTTCACTATGTCGTTCGCCACGTTGGCGGCCAGATTCGGATCGGGCGACCGGTAGCTGATTTGGACCAGGTAGGTGCTCGGCGGCCGGGCAACCCGGAGATCTCTCAATAGGACCGGCGCGGCTTCGATACGCGCCGTTTTCTGGCTTTGCGGGCCGGTAATTTGGTGTTCGTGCTCAAGCAGATGATACTTCTCGACAACCGGACGCAGGACGGAATCCGACTGAATCAACTTAATCTGAGTGGCCAGAAACTGGTCGGCGGCGTTCAGCGTAGTCCGATTGGCGTCTTGCCCAATAATGCCTTGCGGCATCTGGCGATCCACATCCACCGTGGCAGTCGATTCGTAAATAGGGGGCAGCCGCGAGGAGATAATCAGCGCGGCGGCAACCGAGATGACGACAAAAGCCAGAATTTTCCAGGCGTGCCGTTTGATAACCCATAAATAATGGGAAAGATGAACGCTGGACTCCTCCGCTTCATTCTCCGGGTAATAGGCATTATTG
>JALYXS010000107.1 GCA_030946965.1 Acidobacteriota bacterium | reverse complement strand
AGCCAAGGCCGGTTCGATCTATGGCCTCTACACCGCGATGGTTTACCTGCTCGGTGTACCTGGCGGTTGGATGGCCGATCGGTTTCTGGGACCGCGGCGGGCGGTGCTCTACGGCGGCATCATCATTGCGTTGGGACACTATTGTCTCGCCCTGCCCAGCCTCAATACGTTTTATTTCGGACTTGTGCTGATCACCATGGGCACGGGGCTGCTCAAGCCGAACGTCAGCACGATGGTCGGCCAACTCTATGAGGCTGACGATCCGCGCCGGGATGCAGGCTTTTCCATCTTCTACATGGGTATTAACATTGGCTCGTTTGTCGCGCCTTTGCTGTGCAGTTACCTGGGTGAGAAGGTGAACTGGCATTACGGATTCGGTTTGGCCGGGATCGGCATGACTTTGGGCGTACTGCAATATGTGCTCGGCGCAAAAAACCTTAGCCCAAAAGGTTTGCCTCCGGCGCAAAGCCCTGAACAGAAGCGGCAGTTCCAGTGGGGTTTGTTGGGCGCGGGTGTCATCGCTGCGGCTCTCGTTATTCTGATCTTTTCAGGCGTTGTGACGATGACTCCGCAGCAGATCTCCGATGCGTTCGGGATCGTGCTAATCGGGGTGGTGGCAGCGGTGTTCGGATGGCTTCTGTTTGGGGCGAAGTGGACTTCCGTCGACCGGCGGCGCCTGGTGGCGATCTTCGTTTTGTTTATCGCCGCTTCGCTTTTCTGGGCCGTGTACGAGCAGGCAGGCTCTACCTTGAACCTGTTCGCCGCACGAAGCACGGACCGCACCGCTTGGGGACTGTTCCCGAACGATTTTCCGGCAGGATGGTTTCAATCCGAGAACCCGCTATTCGTGATTACGCTGGCGCCTCTATTCGCCTGGCTGTGGCTAAGGCTTGGGCACCGCAATCCTTCCAGCCCCGCTAAGTTTTCCATCGGACTGCTGTTCGTCGGATTGAGTTTCGTCGTACTCATTCCCGTGGCTTCCATGAAGGGAGTCAGCCCCCTGTGGCTCACCCTCACTTATCTGCTGCAGACCATCGGCGAGCTTTGTCTAAGTCCAGTGGGTCTGAGCGCGATGACGAAACTGGCGCCGGTGCGAGTGGCGAGCCTGATGATGGGCGTCTGGTTCCTCGCCGACTCAGTAGGGAACTATATCGGCGGAAGGGCAGCGTCTGTTTACGAAGCGTTTCCGTTACCGGTTCTGTTCGGAGTGGTGGGCGGATTTACGGTTGTTCTCGGGCTGGTGCTGGCGCTTCTGGTGCGGCCCATGAAACGGCTGATGGGCGGCGTGAACTAGATATCGGGAGCCCCGCGTTGAAAGTGGATGGCCCTTAGGGCTTTGCGGACGGCGGCTGCCAGAGCTCAATCTTATTCCCATCCAGGTCATAGATCCAGGCAAAGCGACCGTAGGATTCATCCATTCGTTTGGCGTCAATCTTTACTCCCTCTTGTTTTAAGCGGTCGAGCAAAGCATCCAGATCGTCCACGATGTAGTTGACCATGAACGGTGCGTGGCTGGGATCGAAATAGTCAGTGGAGGTGGGAAAAACAGTCCAAACTGTAACGTGTTCCTTTTGCGGGTCGTCGTGTTCGCGCCACGGAAGCATCACGCCTTCGCCTTTGTCGGCGAGTCCAAGATGCTTCGAATACCATTGGCGCATCTGATCACGATTAGCGGATTTGAAAAAGACACCGCCGATTCCAAGGATACGCCCGCGCTGCTCCATTTTGACAGGCGGCTTCGACTTTTCAGGTTGCGGAGATTGCACTTCCTGTCCTCCTTTTGAGCGGGCCGAGATGAGCAACAGGGAGCAAAGCGCAATTGTGCTCCAGATTCCCTGCATGTGTGGATTATACAAGTTTCGATTCCAATGGAGAAACGGTTCGCTCAAGCTTCGCCGCGTTCACCCTTTCTAGATCGCGCATGAGGTCTCGAACTGCCTGGCATCGCCCGTAGAGAACCAGGCTTGCGGGATCGCAAAGTATCCCAGATTGCGTGTTCATCGGCACGAGGCGCGGATGACTCCTGCAAAACGGCATGGCGTTTGCGGTCGCGCCGTGATGTCCCGCGAAAGGCAAGTGACCGAAATGAGCATATCCTACAGCCCCGGGACGATCGACCCCCGCAATTTGCAAGGTCAAGACCGAGCCATCACAGCTCATGTCTACATGTGAATCCCGAGCTCCTTTATGTAATCGCGACTGATCCGCGCGCTCTCTTTCGGCTCGCGAAAGGGCGAGGAGTCGAGTTCCACGGTCAACCACCCGCGCCAGTCAATCTCATCCAGATATGCTTTGAGAGCCGGAAAGTCCACGCCGCCGCTGCCTAGCGGAAAGAATGGCGGGTCTTTCTTCATATCCGGCCGCTCAATCCGCGCCTTGGCTCCGCCCCGATGTTGCGGCTGCGTGTCCTTAAGATGAAACTCGATTACGCGCCGCCCCAGCTTGCGCGCCAGTTCGACGGGGTCCATTCCCGCCATCGTGATGTGCCCAGTATCCAGAACGAATTGCACGTTCTTCGGATCGGTATGCAGCATGATGTAATCGATCTCGCGCCGGTTCTCAAATTGGCTCCACATGTGCGCATGCACCGCGAACCTCATTCCTTCGTCGCCAATGGCGCGGCCCAATTGGTCGAGCACGATTGCCATATTGCGAAGATCTTCCCCGGTGGCGCCGTTCAAAGAGCGTGGCCCGCAGTTGATCTTCAGGTGATCGCATCCGAACGGCTTGATAAATCGCACCAGCCGCAGATGATCGGCGACGATCTTGTCGCGTTTGCCCGGGTCTTCGAAGTGCGTCTCGGTAAACGCGCCTCCGTTCGATAGCGTCACCAGGCCGACGCCAATCTCGTCGAGACGCTTCCGCAATTGGTCCGGCTTATCCGGATAATATTCGGGAAAGTATTGAACGAACGACTCCACGTAGCGGTAACCCAGGGCGCGCGCCTCGCGAAATCCCACGAATGGATCTTTCTCCCATCCACCGATCGTGTTGGTCGTGATCCCGATTTTGTAACGCGAGTCCGCCGCGCCGAGCAGCGGAACCAGCGCGGCGGTCGCGAGAAATCCACGGCGCGAAAAGCCCGTTTGGCCGGCCGGTTCGGGAATGCGCATGACGAAAAGCTCCTTGGAGAACTATGTTACAGCGCGGGCGCGCCCGCATCGCACGGCAATCCCAACGAAGATTCCTCCCGAATCACATGTAAACTGAAGGCTTCGGAAATTAATGCCCTTGGCTCCAGCAACGCGTGTAGGTCCGTATGAGATACTCTCGCCGCTAGGCGCGGGCGGCATGGGCGAGCGTTTACGCCGTTTTGAACAGGAAGCGCGAGCGCTTGGCGCGCTGAACCACCCGAACATCCTCGCCATCTACGACATCGGTATGCACGAGGGTTCGCCGTACGTCGCAAGCGAGTTGTTGGAAGGCGAATCGCTCCGCGAAACGCTTCCCCATGGCAAACTGCCCGTCCGCAGGGTAATCGATATTGCGAAGCAGATCGCGTCGGGACTTGCGGGCGCAAGCGCGAGAGGAATCGTTCACCGCGATCTTAAGCCGGATAACATTTTTTGCCCTGAACGATGACCGCGTCAAGATTCTGGATTTCGGGCTTGCCACAAAGACGTCGTCACCCGCCCGTCCGGCATTCGGCCCCTTGGACCGCGCCGAGACGGTCGCGCTCGCAACCAGCCCTGGAGTGGTGCTCGGCACCGTCGGCTACATGAGCCCGGAACAGGTGCGCGGGCAACCGACGGATCACCGCTCGGATATCTTCAGCTTCGGTTGTGTCCTAAATGAGATACTCACCGGCGAGCGAGCGTTCAAGGGCGCGTCGGCGGTGGATGTGATGAGGCCATGTTGCGGGACGATGCACGGCCAGCGGCAGATTCAAACGCGCAAATCCCCCCGCGCTCGATTCCATTCTGTGCCGCTGCCTTGAAAAGAATCCGGATCAGCGGTTTCAATCGGCGTCGGATCTGGCGTTTGCGCTCGAGTCGATTGCGGGGAGCGGAACGGAAATTCATCGAAACTTTCCACGGTCCGCCGCGGAAGGACGCGCGAAGAGCCGCAAGCGGCTGTATCTAGCCGCCGCCCTGGCGGGGCTGGCCGCGTTGGTGGCCGCGGTATTTATCGCGCACTTGAACGCGAACCCGCCCGCTTTCGCTCAATTCCGCAGGCTCACTTTTCGGCAAGGATCGATCGCCAACGCGCGATTCACCGGCGACGGAAAAGGTCTCGCTTACGAGGCAGCTTGGGATGGGAACTCCAACCGGATTTACTCGAGCACGCTGGGAACACCTGAACCGCGCGAATTGGATTTGCCCGCAAACAGCGCCCTGGTGGCACTCTCTTCGCGCGGCGAACTCGCGCTGACCCTCGGAGCGTGGACTTTCCTGGATGGCGGCCTGTTGGGACGAAGTTCGCTCGCACGTGGTCCACCCCGCGAGGTTCTTGAGCACGTGGTCTACGCCGATTGGCACCCGGATGGTTCCGCGCCCGCCGTGGTCCGGCGCAATGGATCGGAATGGCGCGTCGAATACCCGATCGGCAAATCTCTTTACAAGACGGAAGACCCGATCCTCGGAATGCGCGCGTCCCCGGATGAGGAACGGATCGCGTTTGTCGAGCTGGTGCAAAACGAAGCCTTCCTTTTGACCATCGATACCGCGGGTTCGAAGAAAGTTCTTGTCAGTATCGGCAAGGGGACGTTTTATCGTCCGGCGCTCTCGTGGTCGCCAGATGGGCGCGAGATCTGGTTCAGTTCTTTCGATACGGAAAAGGCGGGCATCGTCTTTGCCGTTAGCATGAATGGCAAGCAACGCACCGTTGCGACGCTTCCCGGCCAAAACCGTCTGTTCGATATCTCGCG
>JALYXS010000100.1 GCA_030946965.1 Acidobacteriota bacterium | reverse complement strand
CGATCTACGGAAGATGTTTCGGCGATCGTCGAGATCACCAACCGGCATGGGATCGCGATTGTCGGACGGGGCGCGGGCACTGGGTTGAGCGGCGGCGCGATTCCGCGGGCGCAAGGTATCGTGATTGGATTCGCCCGCATGAATCGCATCCTCGAAATCGATCTCGAAAATGAGCGCGCGGTGGTTCAGCCGGGCGTGGTGAATCTGGATGTAACGCTGGCTGTTCAATCGCAAGGATATTTTTATGCGCCAGACCCATCGAGCCAGCGAGCATGCACCATTGGCGGCAACGTTTCGGAGAACGCGGGAGGTCCCCATACCCTCGCGTACGGAGTGACCACGAATCACGTGCTTGGTCTCGAATTCGTGATGCCCGACGGCAGCGTGTACACAACGGGCAGCAAAGAAGTCGACCTTCCCGGCTATGATTTAACGGGCCTCCTGACTGGTTCCGAAGGCACGATGGTGCTAGTGACCAAGATCGTTTTGCGCCTGATGCGCCAGCCGGAAGTGGTGAAGACGATTCTGGCGATCTACGAAACTTCGGATGACGCCGCCGACACGGTAGCCGAGATCACGGCGCGCGCGATCACGCCGGTCGCGGTCGAAATGCTCGATGGCGTAATGCTGGGAATGGTCGAAGCGGCGACGCATGCCGGATACCCGCTCGACGCGGGCGCGGTATTGCTGATCGAGCTCGAAGGCATGCGCGAATCGGTGGAGGAACAGATTGGCCAGATCCGCGATGCGTGTCAGGCTTGCCGCGCGCGCGAGTTCCGGGTCGCGAAAACGTCGGAAGAGCGGGACCTGCTTTGGAAAGGCCGCAAGAACGCGTTTGGCGCCGTGGGCCGGGTCAGCCCGTCCTATTACGTTCAGGACGGCGTTGTGCCGCGCGCGCAGATTGCCCCGACGCTACGGCATATTGCGGACGTGGGCCGTAAGCACGGGTTGATTATCGGCAACATCTTTCACGCGGGCGATGGCAACATGCATCCAATCATTTTGTTCAACGCGCGCAAGCCGGGCGATCTGGAAAAAGCTAAGGCGGCCGGCGAGGAAATTCTGGCGCATTGCATTGCGGTGGGCGGATCCATCACTGGCGAGCATGGTGTCGGAATGGAGAAGAACGAGCTTATGGACAAGCTCTTTTCCGCAGAGACGCTGGACGCGATTCGCGGATTTAAGAATTTATTCGATCCCACGAACCGGCTGAATCCGGGAAAGGTGCTGCCTACGGGGAAAGGGTGTTTGGAGATCCGGCAGCCTGCGCTGGGCGGAGCGAGCCGGGTGTATTGAGTACGGTGTTTTTTAGAAACTGTGGGCGTTTCGGAGGCCGTGCCAGAGATGAAGTACCTCGATGAAGTTGGGGCCTTCGTTCACCCGGTAGTAAATCAGGATGGGCGTATGCACGAGATGGCGGATGCGGGGCCGTCCTTCCACCGGGCTACCGATGTAGAGAAAGGTTCTTAGCAGTTCGACGTGGTTCAAGATGGCGTTTACGAACCGCTCGGCGGTGGCTGGGAAAATTAGCCCAGAAGTAGACCAGGATTCCTCGAATTTCGCTAGCGCGGCTTCTGTAATTCGAATTTGGAAATCCACTTGCCGATCATCACACGGACCTCATCAATCGGGACGGTGCGGCCTTCGTCAGCATCCTTGACGCCACGCTCGATCGCGGCCAGAGTTTCGGCGTCCACCTCGACTTTGTCCGCTGCGGGAACCTTCAGTTTAGGCCGACCATACCTTTACAATAGCCTCGAAGCGGCCGGAGGGCAAAGGGACTCTGGCGGTCCGGCTTGCGCTCCCTAAAACGAGATTTTTGCCCGCATTTGCAGTATTCGCGGATCGCGGGCTGAAGTGACGGTTCCGAACGTCGGGCTTCCGAGCTGATTGCCCACGCCCTCGAACTGCGGATGATTGAGAGTGTTAAACGTCTCGACTCCAAGCTGCAATCGCACGCGCTCGATAGGCTTAAAGTTCTTGATCAAACTGATATCGAAGTTCTCAATCCCCGGTCCGCGCGTGGAATCGAAAGGCGAGTTTCCAATCCCGCGCGTAACCGTCTGATACGCGGCCGTATTGAACCATCGATTCAAACTAGCACCTAGATCCGCATTGGGATCGCCCGTCAAGTTGGGACGTTGCGCGCCGGTGTTGCCGCCGAAATTCGCGGCGTCGCCCGCTTGCGTCACGTTGATCGGCAGGCCGCTCTGAAAGGACGCGATACCCGAAAGCTGCCAGCCCTTCAAGACAACAGCACTTGCTCCGCTGAAGGAGTTGAAGAATGGCACCTCCCAAACGTAATTGAAGGTTAAGGCATGCGTGCGATTGAGACTAAGCACTCCATAATCGAGATCCTTATTCGTGGAATCGAGCGGCATCCCCTCCGGATTGCCCAGCGATTTCGAGAATGTATACGAAGCCTGCAGAAGAAAACCGCGCGTGAAACGATGAATCAACGAAGCCTGCAAACTATGGTATTTTGCCACGGCGCTGTTCTCGTTATACGAGATCGGTCCATAGCCAGGGTAAGGCCGCCGCAGGTTGGCGTTAACACTTGCGGGAAAGTTCCGAAAGGCCTGGTTAAGCTGCAGCGTTCTGGGGAGATGATTGCCGCGCGTGCCCACATATCCGATTTCGAAACTCGTGTTGTAGATAATCTCGCGCTGGACATTCAGGCTCCAGGACTGCACCGAAGGCAAGCGATTGAAAACGTCGGGCGACGTTAGCGAAGGCGGGAAGATGCGGTTTGGACCGCCGAGAGGATCGCTGAATAGGGTGTTCTGAATACTCACGGATCTGGTGAATGGCGGGTTCACGCGCAATCCGGTATTCGAATCCGTACCCCAGAAATAATTGATGCCGTACCCGCCACGGACCACTGTCTTGTGAGACCCGGGAGCCCATGCCAGTCCGAAACGCGGTCCCCATCCCGTGTTGTATTGCTTCAGGCCCCGGCCGAGATCGAGGCCCTTGGTGTTGCCCGGAGTAATGATGCCGTTGAGCGGATCGCCGGTGCCCGGTACGATCGTGCCCGCGGCGGTGACCTGTGGAGTCTTTCCTGGGTCGAACAGCGCGGGCACGAATGCGGAAATATTATTGGCCACCGCCGCGCCTCCATTGCCGCCATGCACGACGTAGACGCGAAGACCCATGTTGAGGGTCAGGCTCGTCGAAGCCTTCCAATCGTCCTGAACGTAGAATTCTCTGTCGGTCGCCATCACCTCGTTGCCGGGATCGGTTCCGTTTTCGATGTACGTGAAAGCGCGGCCTATCAGAAAGTCGGAAACGGAATAGCCCGTTACGCCGCCGTTGAAGTTAAACGTGCCTTGCTCGTTACTATAGTTGATTTCATTTTTTCGGAAATATAGAATTTCAGTGCCCGCTTTCAGCGTGTGATTGCCGCGAGTTAACGAAAAATCGTCCTTGAAAGAGAAAAGCGGGTTGCTGTTCCGCAATGGGCTGCCGGCGCCAAGGCCGGCGTAACCGTTAGACAACGCGATGTCGGGGATCACGTTGTATTGGTTTGAGGGAAACGCTTCCGGAACGTTAAAGCCGTCCGGCTTTCGGCCGCCCAAAGGCGTGCTGGCGATCTTATTCTCCGAATAACCGAAGGTAAAAAGATTGATGGCCGTGGGGCTAATGACCGTCGTCAATTTGCTCACCAGGTTCTTCCCCGGTTTCAAAAACAAACCTGGGATGGTGGGAAGGGTAGTGTTGCTGGGCCGCATTACGCTCTGATTTTGAATCCACGAATCTTGCGCGTAGCGGACGGTCCAAATCCAGTTGGGGTTGAAGTAATGATCGGCGCGAATCAGTTCCTCGCGATAGCGCGTGAACGAATCCGTATTGAAAGAAAAATTTTGCGCGCCGGAAAAGTTCGGAGCGGGGTAAAAAGTCTGCAAAAGCAGCGCCGCGTTGGGGTCAATCTGGCTCCGTGGAATCATGTTGTTCGGATACGGATTTCCGCTGGGATCTTTGATTTGGGTCTTCGGCAGCAATGAACTGAAATCGCCAGCTTTCATCGCCTGAAGGGGAACCAGCGCGGTAAACACGCTGACCGGTGGCGCGGTGAAGCTATCGATCTGCGGACCCACGCGCCGGTACCAGGATTCGGACCAGAAGAAGAAATCTTTGGTCTTTCCCGTGTTGTAATGGCCGGGAATGTAAACTGGTCCTCCGAGTGTATAGCCGAAATTATTCTGCCGGATAATCTGCCGGCTATTCGAGAAAAAATTGCGAGCGTCCAAAGCGTCATTGCGGAAATATTCGTAGAGATCGCCATGGAATTGCTGTGTCCCGGACTTGGTAACGACGTTGACGACGCTCGATCCGAAGCCGCCTGAATCTGCGCTGTAGTTCGATTTCTGCATGGAAATTTCGCCGATCGCCTCCATCGGCGGAAACACATCCACGCCGCGGTTGCCGCCCGTGTCCATGGCAAGCGTGCCGTCGAAAGTGAATTTGTTCATGCTGATCCGCCCGCCATTCACGGACATTAGCGGATTGCCCTCTTGCCCCAAGCC
>JALYXS010000095.1 GCA_030946965.1 Acidobacteriota bacterium | reverse complement strand
CTGCTCACCGATGGCAACTCGGTTTACCTCGAGGATAACCCGGACGGCATCATCGATCTGCTCAAGGATGCGCGCCAGCCGATGTTTCTGGTCTGTGTAAGCGATCAGGTGCGCAGGATCGGCTCTGAGCAGAGGAAGCCGCCGAAGTCGGAAAGGGTGCCGGCATACAGCGCAAAAGCGAGGTAGCGTAAGCCTCGGCGCGTGCAAGCGCCTGGTGTTGAATTATCGAGCAGCTATCAGCGACGATTTCGTACCCTGAACCAGCGGCTCGAAGGACACACGCCTCTCGAATAAACTACCGACAACATGTCCCGCTTGACTCCAGCTCAGAGAGCATGAAGTAGTAGCGCCACTCCTCTTTAAGTCCGATGACGTAGCCGAAAACTCGGCGCAACCCTGATAGGACTTAGCAGCACTGCTAAGGCTTCACGGGGTGGTCTGGCCGTACGAACAGACCTTTTAATTGACCGATGGCCAACACATGCCCTTGCAACGCGCCCAATACATCGTCGCGCTTTGCGCCGTATTGCAAGTCCAACTTCCGGTCCAACGCAAACACTTCGATGTAGTACTGATGCGCCAGGTCGCCGACGGGCGGTCGGGGACCTTTATATCCTACGGTGCCCGAAGAATTAACGCCTTGCCGCAATCCATCCGGATCCTCAAGCCTGTCCAGTGTCTCCAATCCTTCGCGAAGGCTCGTCGCGCTAGCAGGAATATTCCAAACCACCCAGTGAATTACGGGCAAAGGCGTGGTCTTCGCGTCCGGATCCTCCATGAGGATCGCGTAGCTTTGCGTGCCGGCTGGGCCGGTTGTCCACTGCAGAGGTGGACTTGCATTCTGATCGTACGAGGAGTGAGGCGTTGGAATAGTCCCGCCGTCGCGGAACGACGTAGACGTCACCGTGATTTTTCCGTTTGTTTGCGTTTGCGGACTCGCCATCGCGAGCGCCGACCGCACACCTGTCTGGTTCTGCCGCAGCATCGGCTGGTCGGGAATGATCGTTGTGCCCGTTCCTTCAACGCTCCCGCCCGTATAGCTAAGGCGGTAAATCACTCCGTTGCGATCGTCCGTGAACAGAAGCGATCCGTCCTTTGCCACCGCGTTGCCGACGAGCCGCCCATACTCGCCCTCGGGGCTCACGAACCCGGTAACAAACGGCTCGATCGCTACTGGTGAGCCACTCCGGAAACGAATCCGCACCACTTCATAGCCCGACGCAGGCTTCCGATTCCAGGACCCGCGCATTGAGACAAATGCATCGCCCCGGAACTCCGCCGGGAACTGACCGCCGTTGTAGAACGACATCTGCATAGGCGCCGCATGAGCGGTATAGCCAAGAGACATCGGCGTACTGCTTTTCGCCCACTCGGATTTCCGGATCCCTCCAGGCGGGTCCACGTGGGGATTGGGCTCATTATTTCCATACACGTAGGGCCAACCATACCGTTTGCCTTTTTCGATATGGTTCAGCTCTTCCGGTTGATTATTGTCACCCAGCCAGTCGATCCCGTGGTCCATTCCCCATAGCTCGCCTGTCTGAGGATGCCAACCCCACCCGATCGTGTCGCGCAACCCCGATGCGAATACCGACCGCGTCTTTCCATCGAGCGAGGCGCGCAGAATCGCGGCGTTCTCCGGGTTTGGTTCCGAGCACTCATTACAGGTCGACCCTATCGAGATGTACATCATGTCGTCCGGCCCGATCTGAACGGTTCGGGTGTTATGCTGTCCCGCGTCCGGCAGATCGTGGATAATCATTTCGAGCGGGCCGAAGCTGCCGTCGGCAAGAAGGTCGGCTTTGAAAATCTCATGAACGCTTGCGAGATAAACTTTTCCTTTCGAAATGGCAATCCCGTGAAGGCCCGTCCGGCTGGCGACACGTTTTGGCGGTCCAGCAGACAGGCCATTTGCGCCAACTTTGAACATCAGAACGTCACCCTGCTCACGGCGTGTCAAGTAGATGGATCCATCTGGTCCCACCGCCAGCACCCGTGCGTTTCCGGCATTCTCCGCGAATTTCTCAATGTGAAAACCCGCGGGAATATGCAGTTGCGCCAAATTGGGCGCCGGGAGTTCGGAAGGCTTGAAAACATGTCCGGTAATTTGAACATCCGCACGATGTTCAGCCGAACCACCTTCGGATGACAACTTTTGAGCGGACGCCAGGGTGGCAAACAGCGGGCAACCTAGAATTACTAATGCAACAAATCGTTCCATAAGAATGGGGCTGAGAATTCCGGACTAGCTCCGCCGTGACCAGTGCCTTTCATTGACTTCGCATTCGGCGAGTTCAAAGGTCGTCCGATACGCCGTAAACTCCACATCCTTATTCACGGCATAAAGCGCCTGCGGGGAGCAGAGAAATAAAGCCAGAGCTTCCTCATAAACAAACTTGTCAATGTCGTACGAAACGTGTGCCAGCATCAGCGGGGAGGTCCGGCCTACCAAGTCTTGATAAAGCGCCTCGAACCGCGGAATGATCGGGCCCGCTCGAAGTTCGCCGAAAGCACCGGCGAAGGCGCGGTGCAACTCCAATGGCGGCGCGTCCGCCGCTTGTGGCCCGACCTCGTGGAGCAGAATATCCCACTCGGGAGGCTGCCTCTTTTCGGCGAGCGCCCGGCGGATACGCAGCTTCTCTGCCCCCTCATAGATGATCTGCTCACAGCGAAGTCCGAGGACTTCATGAAGATCCGCCGCTACACGGTACGCCACGCTCTTCCATTCATCCGGGGTACCCACCCGAATCGTCCGGCTCTGCCCGCCACCTGCCGTCTGCCATAGCTCACGCGCTTTCTCCGGATCGTAGGCATAAGGGGAAAGGCGATGGAGAAATGTAACGGCCGATGGCGGGGTGAGGCCAGCGAGCGGCTCGGCGTAGCCAAACAACGCTTCTTCGACGAGACGCTTTCGATTGATCGCAAAGTTCAGGGCTTGGCGACCGCGCTTGTCAGCGAACGGCAAACCTTCCGCATCCCGATTAATAATGCCGGTCAGCGAGCGCACCGCGCCGATGCCGACTAATTTCGCGTGGTCGGACGCTTCAACCCGGGCGGCATCGGCGGCCCGCACATTCGTCAGGATATCTACTTCGCCCTCTCGCGTGCAGACGAATTCAAGCGCCTGC
>JALYXS010000086.1 GCA_030946965.1 Acidobacteriota bacterium | reverse complement strand
GATTATGGAACCGCGACCGTCAGGAAGCGGTCTCTGCCCGGCTTAAAGCTTGGGCCGGACTCCGCCCGCTATGATCGATTCCACTGTTCCGTCGTCCTTTCGCAGTCGCAGAAAGCCGGAATCATCTAGACCGCCGCTCACGCCCTCTACAACCCGGCCTCCCATCTGAACCGTAACGCGTTTCCCGTTCGCATAGCTGGAGGCCTGCGTGAACTGGCGTAATATCGACGCTTTACCGCCGCCCCGCAGCATTCCGCTGAAACTATCGACCGATCTCAATAGTTCCGCCAGAAGCTCCTCTCGATTGTGACTTCGCCCTGTTTCAATCCTTAGCGAAGTAGCCTCGCGCGAAAGCTCGACCGGGAAGGCTTGATGATTCACGTTGATTCCTATCCCGGCGATCGCCGTGGCACCGGCGAGCTGCACCAAGATCCCGGCGACTTTCTTCTCTCCGATCATCACATCGTTCGGCCATCGAAGATCGCAGCGGATATCGGTCTCTCGGGCGATTGCCTCACTCGTAGCCAGTCCCAGGGCGAGTGTCAGAACGGGATCAGGGGGTGCGTCCCGGGCCGCGTCCAGAACGATCGAAACATACAGCCCGGAGCCCGGCTCGGAGTGCCACGAATGTCCGTGCCTTCCTTGACCCGCTGTCTGCTCATCGGCAACCACCGCGGTGCCAGGCGCGCAGCCTTCGGCGGCTAGAAGCGCGGCTTCCACCATGGTCGATCCGACGCGATCGAAGCGGACAATCCGTCTGGCGCGGGTTACGTGGGACATCAGGCGAGTTCGAGGCGGAAGCTGATGTCCATGGCGCGAGCGGAATGGGTGATTGCGCCGGCAGAGACGAAATCCGCTCCGGTTTCCGCATAGGCGCGCACCGAATCGAGCGTGATACCGCCGGACAGTTCCACGGTGGCGCGGCCGGCAATGAAGCGAACCTGCGCGGCCGCTTCAGCGGGACTCAAGTTGTCGAGAAGCAGGTTGGTTGCGCCGCAATCGAGAGCTTCGACGATCTCCCGTGCGGTGCGAACTTCGATTTCCACCGGCAGCCCGGAAGTTTGCGCGTGTACACGTGCATTTTCAAGGGCTTGGCGAACTCCGCCGGCCGCTGCGATGTGGTTGTTCTTAATCAGGATCGCGTCGAACAATCCCATGCGATGATTCGTGACCCCGCCCGCGGCGGCGGCCATTTTTTCCAGGCGGCGGAGCCCCGGCGTGGTCTTCCGGGTATCGAGAACCTTGCAGTTCGTGCCGGCAACGCGGCCGGCATATTGGCGCGCAAGCGATGCAATGCCGCTGAGCCGCTGCAAAAAATTGAGCGCCACGCGCTCGCATTCGAGCAACGTGCGCGCCCGGCCTTTGACGAAGGCGATGGTTTCCCCATCCATTACCCGGTCACCGTCACGCCTATAGATTTCCAGTAGATCGACGCCGCCGCGAAGTTCGTAAATGAGTGGCAGCAAGTCGAGACCGGCGAGAATCTGCTCCTCCCGGGCGAGGAAGATTCCCGTGGCGTCCCGGTTTTCGGGCACGCACGCTCGGGAGGTCACGTCTCCGGAGCCAATGTCTTCTTCCAGGGCTCGCCTGACCAGCCCGGCGATTTCGTCAATCATCTTTCTTGATTCTGGCCAGTTGAGCCTGGTACTCGCCTAGCTTTTGACGAATGGATTCCACTACTTTTTCGGGCGCCCTCGACAAAAATTTTTCGTCCGAAAGTTGCCGCTCGGAGTTGGCGATGTTCTTCTCAATTTGTTCGCGCTCTTTCCCGCTCAGCTCGCGGGGCGAGTCCTCGATATCTAATCGATACTCGACAGGCGAAAGGCCGGCATCCTGACCGGTTGTCAACGTTACGGTGGCCAGCTTCTGTATCGCGTCGCGAAACTCGGCCAGGTAGGCGCGCGAAGCAGGCATCAGCAGAGTCGCGGCAAGCGGCGACTTGGGATTCAGTTTCCGCTGGGTCCGGAATTGGCGCACGGCGGTAATTATCTCCTGCAGATGTTGAATGTCGCGTTCGGCGGTTTCATCCACCAGCGCGAGATCGAATTGTGGAAACGCCGCGAGCGCGATCGACTTCGGATGGTCCGGGCTGCCGGCCGCGAGCCTCTGCCAAAGCTCCTCCGTCAAAAACGGCATCACCGGATGCAATAGCCGGAGCGCCGCCTCAAACGCGGCCAGAATATTCTCCCAATCCGCGTTCAAGCCGGAATTTTCCCGGAAACGCAGCTTTTTCAGCTCGATATACCAATCGCAGAAATCGTGCCAGAAGAAGTGCCAAACTGCCTGAGCCGCCTCGTGATACCGGTACTGGCCGATGGCGCGGTTCATCTGTTCCGCGCATTGATTCAAGCGGCTGAAGATCCAGCGATCTTCAAGTTCGCCATGCGCCGGCTTTTTGGGAATCGATGGCTCGACACCGCTGCGCTCCATGTTCATGAACAGGAACCGCGCCGCATTCCAGATCTTGTTCGCAAAGGCGCGCGCGCTTTCCATGCGGTCCTGCGTGAACACGATATCCGTGCCCGGCGCGGCCGCGGTCAGCAAAGCCATGCGCACCGCATCGGTCCCATACTGCTCGTTCACGACGAGCGGATCGATCGTATTCCCGCGCGTCTTCGACATTTTGTGCCCGCCAGCGTCGCGCACCAACCCATGTATGTAAACCTGTTTGAACGGCACGTCCCTCATGAACTCGATTCCGAGCATAATCATGCGGGCAACCCAGAAGAACAGGATGTCGAAGCCCGTGATGAGGAGCGTTGTCGGGTAGAAGGTCGCGAGATCTTCGGTCTTGTCCGGCCAGCCTAGCGTCGAAAACGGCCACAGGCCAGAGCTGAACCAGGTATCGAGAACGTCCGGATCTTGCTTGAGATCCTTTCCGCCACAGCGCGGGCACTTCGTGGGATCCTCGCGGGCCACAATGATCTCGGCGCATGTCTGGCAGTACCAGGCGGGTATGCGATGGCCCCACCAAAGCTGCCGCGAAATCACCCAATCGCGAATGTTATACATCCATTCGAAGTAGGTTTTGCTCCAGCTTTCGGGAATGATCTCGACCTGTTTCGTCGCGACCGCCTGAATCGCTTTCTCCGCCAGCGGCTT
The DNA here is from genome assembly GCA_030946965.1 of Acidobacteriota bacterium. Classification (GTDB taxonomy): domain Bacteria; phylum Acidobacteriota; class Terriglobia; order Bryobacterales; family Bryobacteraceae; genus JALYXS01. The sequence goes on along the minus strand of JALYXS010000086.1, from coordinate 948 downwards.
GATTCGCACAAACCATTGCGTCGAAATCAACGGCTCCACATCTGTTTTGCAGCGCTCGCACTTGGCGACGCTCAATGCGTAATCCTGAATTTTCTCGATCAGGCCCAGCTTCTCGAGATCTTCGACCACGCGCTTACGGGCTTCAAAGCGATCGATCCCCTGGTATGGGCCCGCCGCCGCTGTCATCTCCGCATTGGCGTTAATCACCTGAATGCGCTCTAAATTATGCCGCTTGCCCGCTTCGAAATCGTTCAAATCGTGCGCGGGCGTAATTTTAACCACTCCAGTCCCGAACGCGGGATCGGCAATATCGTCCCGAATGACAGGAATGGGCCGCTCCATAAGTGGCAGCCGGACCGTCGTTCCATGCAGATCCGTGTACCGCGCGTCTCTGGCGTTAACGGCGACCGCGGTATCGCCGAGCATCGTCTCCGGCCGCGTTGTCGCGACGACTAGCACGCGATCCGAACCAATTACCGGATAGCGAATGTGCCACAGGTGTCCGGCGGTTTCCTGATGCGTCACTTCGAGATCGGAAATGGCGGTCTGACAGCGCGGACACCAATTGACCATGTACTCGCCGCGATAGAGCAGGCCTTTCTCAAACAGGCTGACGAACACTTCGCGAACGGCGCGCGACAGGCCCGCGTCGAGCGTGAACCGTTCGCGGCTCCAGTCGCAACTCGCGCCCATGCGGATCATCTGGCGCTTGATGGTGTCGCCCGATTCCGTCTTCCATTCCCAAACGCGCTTGACGAACTCTTCGCGGCCGATTTCGCGGCGGTCGATACCCTCGGCCTTCAACCGCCTCTCCACCACCATTTGGGTGGCAATTCCGGCGTGATCCGTCCCGGGAAGCCAGAGCGTGTTGTCGCCGCGCATGCGATGCCAGCGAACGGTGACATCGATTTCGGTGTGCTCGAGCATGTGGCCCATGTGCAGCGAACC
>JALYXS010000064.1 GCA_030946965.1 Acidobacteriota bacterium | reverse complement strand
TCCGAAATCGCGAATGGCTTGCGATGGCTCGATAAACGTGCGGCCCACGTAGTGATTACGGATAAGAGCGTGCCGGAAAGGCAGGCCGGATTCGGCCGAGTAGCCGAGAGCGGCGGCAACGCCTGAGTCCGGGACGGGGACCACGATATCGGCATCCGCGGGAGCTTCCCGGGCGAGGCGGCGGCCCAAATTCTCGCGAGATTCCTGCACGGGCCGTCCGAACACGAGCGAATCGGGACGCGCAAAATAGACATGCTCGAAAACGCACTGCGAGAGCGGGCGCTCGGGCGCATAACGTTCGCGGGTCACGCCTTCGGGGCCGACGATGACCATTTCACCAGGCTGGACATCGTTGAGGTAAACGGCGTCGATTAGGTCGAACGCGCATGTTTCAGAAGCAAAAGCGTAACAGACCTTGCCGCCGGACATTTCCATTTGTCCCATGGCGAGCGGGCGAAAACCTTGCGGATCGCGCGCCACGATGATGCGGTCTTCGGCCAGAAATACGAGCGAGAACGCGCCTTCGAGCTGCAGCATGGCATCGCGCAAAGCCCCGGCGAGGGTGCGTTCCGCCGAGTGCGCGACCAGGTGGAGAATCACTTCGGTGTCGCTGTTCGCCTGGAAAATCGCCCCGCGGCGCTCGAGATCGCGGCGCAGTTCATCGGCGTTGGTGATATTGCCGTTGTGGGCGACGGAAATGCGGCCTTTGTTGCACGCAACGGAAAAGGGCTGGGCGTTGAGCAGTGCCGTATCGCCGGACGTGGAATAACGCGTGTGCCCAATGGCGAGGTGGCCGGGAAGTTCGCGAATCACTTCCGGCGTGAAAATATCGGCGACGTGGCCCATCGATTTCCGCGTGTGGATTTCGTGGCCATTACTGGACGAGATGCCCGCGCTCTCCTGCCCGCGATGTTGCAGCGCGTAGAGCGCGAGATAGGCGAGCTTCGCGGCTTCGGGATTGCCGTAAATGGCGGCTACGCCGCACTCTTCGCGAAATTTATCGAACATATGTGGCGCGGGGACTCTTGCCTGCTATGTCCACACTCATGTGGACACTTCTCAGAGTTGGCAAAAAATAGAGAGGTCGCAATCGAGTAAGCGTTGGCCGCGATTCAGCACTTGTAAGCGCTCTTTCATTGTAGCGCCGATGCGCGGGCATTCCACCTGAAACTCGCTCGCAATTTGTTGCGCCGCGCGAGCGTCCCCGGTCGACACCAGAATGCGCGACGGGCCTTCATGAAAAAGCAGAAACTCGGGGCGCATGGACGAATCGAGTTCAACCGCCGCGCCCACCGACGAGCACGATTCCGCCAGGGCCACCGCGAGGCCTCCGTCGCTGAGATCGTGCGCCGAGTCCGCCAGTCCCGCCGCAATAATTGCGCGCATGGCATCGTGCACGCGCTTCTCGTAAGCCATATCGAGGGCCGGCGGCAATCCCCACAAACCCTTCAGGATCACCTTCGCGTATTCCGTTCCGCCGAATCGAACATCGTCGCTGCCGCCCAAGCCGCCAAGCAGCAAAACATCGCGCCCGGGCTCCACGAACCCCGTTGGCACCGCCTTAGCCGTCTTCATCAGACCCACGATGCCCACTACCGGCGTCGGATAGATGCCTTCGCCCAGGGTCTCGTTGTACAGGCTCACATTGCCGCCGGTGATCGGCGTCTCGAAAAATTCGCAGGCTTCGGCCAGACCTTCGATCGCCTCGATAAGCTGCCCCATGATCTCCGGGCGCTCGGGATTGCCGAAGTTCAGATTATTGGTCGCGGCCACGGGCATCGCGCCAACCGTCGCTAGGTTGCGGCAGCATTCGGCAACGTTGAGCCGCGCGCCTTCTCTGGGAGATAGATAGCAGTAGCGGCCGTTGCCGTCGAGCGACATCGCAATCGAGACGCCGGTTTCTTTGACGCGCACGATGGCCGCGTCGCCGCCCGGCCCCGCGATGGTATTAGTCCGGACCATGTAGTCGTACTGTTCCCAGATCCAGCGCTTGGAGCAGATATCGGGAGAACGAAGCAGCGCCAGCAAATCGGCATTCAGATCGGCGGAAGCAGGAACTTCCCGCACCGGCAGATCGGGCGCGACGTGCCGGAAAGGCCGGTCGTAGCGCGGCGCTTCGTCCGCGAGCGCGGCATTCGGAATCTCGGCGACAGTCTCGCCTTTATGCCGGACGCGCAGCAGGCCATCCGGAGTGACTTCGCCAATGGCGACCGCATCGAGACCCCATTTGCGGAACACGCGAAAAACCTCGTCTTCCCGGCCCTTTTCGGCGACCAACAGCATGCGCTCCTGCGATTCCGAAAGCATCATCTCGTAAGCCGTCATGCCGGTTTCACGCTGCGGCACGCGGTCGAGATCGATATCGATGCCCACGCCGCCGCGACTTCCCATCTCGCACGACGACGATGTCAGACCGGCCGCGCCCATGTCCTGAATCCCGACAATCGCACCAGTTTTCATGGCTTCCAAACAGGCTTCAAGCAGCAGTTTTTCGAGAAACGGATCGCCCACCTGCACATTGGGGCGCTTCTGCTTCGATTCTTCGGTGAATTCGGCGCTTGCCATCGACGCGCCGTGGATGCCGTCGCGGCCGGTCTTCGCGCCAACGTAAATCACGGGATTTCCGATGCCCGAAGCCTTGGCATAGAAGATTTCATCGCGTTTGCAGACACCCAGAGCGAACACATTTACCAGTGGATTGGCGCTGTAGCATTCTTCAAAAATAGTTTCGCCGCCCACCGTCGGCACGCCGAAACAGTTGCCATAATGCGCGATGCCCGAAACG
>JALYXS010000046.1 GCA_030946965.1 Acidobacteriota bacterium | reverse complement strand
GATTATTCAGTTCTCGCTTCGTCTGTCGTTCTGAACCCGCGTAGTAATGTCGATCCGTTTAATCGCCGGCCGGTTACGGGAAGGCATGTCTCGCAGCACGGCAGCGAGCGCGATTCCACTGGTTTTTATCGTCGCGGCCGGCGGCTACCTTTCATACCGCTCGCACGCCATTCTGCGGCAGGACCGGGACATGGTGGTACACACTTACCAGGTAATCGGAGCGACACGCGCGGCATTACTCGCCGCGGAAGATGCCGAAACGGGCCAGCGCGGCTTTATCATCACGGGCTTTTCTCGCTCCCTATGAAAAGGCTCTAAAACAGGCCATTCCGGCTTCGCTCGCCGATCTGGAAAGACTACTAATCCGGAATCAAGGCCAGCAGAAAAGATTTGCGCGGCTGCGCCACCTGCTCGACGAGAAGTTCGACGACATTCGAACCACTATGGACGCGAGGCGAAATGGGAACTTCGACGCGGCTCGGATCCTGGTCGCGAACCGGAAGGGCAGGGAGGTGATGGACGAGATCCGGGCGGTTGTGTCCCAAATGGATTTCGAAGAGCAGAAGCTTTTGAAGGAACGCTCCGGCCGCGTGGCGCTAAGCGAGGCGCGCATCCTATGGATAGCCGCGTCGATGGCTACGATTTCGATTGCCGCCCGCATTTTCATGGCGGTCCGGGCTCTTAGGCAGCGAGCACAAGATGGGGGCGGCAGTAGCTAAGGTGGATTACTGCAACAGGCCCCATCACGGGCTTTGCAACACTTCTTTCATGATAGCCAATAGATAAACGGGCTGAGGCCTAACGCCGCAAAAGCTAAGTGCGATTGCGACTTACTGGGCACGGGCGATCTTGTATGTTAGGCGCGATCACGTACTAACATAAAATAGAGATTTGCCCTTCTTCATATTGACTTGACCAAGTGTCTTGGTCACAATGGGCTTTATGCCTGTCGCTAAAGATAAGCTATCAGCCCGTTCCACAAGAAAGTCAAAAAAGGAACGACGGCGCCCGAGGAAGGACTTCGAGAAGAACAACTACAACGTCGGGGATGCCAAAACGCATCTGTCCGAGATACTGGAGCACGTCGAGGAGACCGGCGAGGAGATCGTGTTAACCCGCAGGGGCAAGCCGGTGGCAAGAGTGGTTCCGGATCGGGTCGAGGGTGGGGCGAGACAACTTGGGTTCGCCCGCGGGGAAATCAAACTGCTGCCTGGGTGGGACGAGGCGGTCACGTTCGAGGAATTCTACGGTGAGTAGGGGCCTGCTGCTCGACAGCCATGCATTCCTTTGGGCCGCCAGCGAACCGGAGCGGCTGACGCCGGAAATACGAGGCCTGCTCGAAAGCGAAACTAGCAAGCTATATCTAAGTTCGGCCACCGTCTGGGAACTGCTGATAAAGGTGCGTAAGAAGAAAATCGATCTGGGCGGGGATCCCGCGACGAAACTGCAGGAATACGGTAAGCGGCTGCGCGTCATCCCAGTTCACGTTTCAGCACAGCACCTGTATCAAGCGTTTGAGCTGGAGGGATTACACAAAGATCCTTTCGACCGGCTCTTGATTGCCCAAGCGAAAATTGAACGGCTCACATTTGTGACGCGGGACCAGACAATTCAGAAATACAACATCGAGACTCTGTGGTGATGCCGGATTTGCAGCCTTCGTACGGGCCGTGTGGCCAGTGGACAATGTTTCCCATTTCTAACCTCCGATAATGCATACCCAGTATGCATACTTATCGGAACCTGCAAACCTTTTTGTTAAAAAAAGCTGGAGTTGCCGCAGGTGCGGCGGCTACATGCGCACGAGAGCGCTCCCCCCGAGATCGTTCTGGACGTGGATACCACGGACCTGCCATTGCATGGCAAACAGGAAGGCCGTTTCTTCCACGGCTATTACGACAACTACTGCTATCTGCCGCTGTACATTTTCTGCGGCGAACATGTTCTGTGCGCGCGTCTGGGCGAGGCCAATCACGACGCGGCCTTCGGCAGCCTGGCCGAAATACAAAGGATTGTGGCACAGCTTCGGGGGGC
>JALYXS010000026.1 GCA_030946965.1 Acidobacteriota bacterium | reverse complement strand
CCCCTTCCGGGCATTCGGCTAGAACTAAAATCCGGCCGCCCGGCTTTACGATGTGCGACGCGGCGGTCACTCCCTTTACCGCTTGGTAAAAAGTGAGGTCGAGCGGGTAACCGGCGGCCGTCGTGATGGCTGCGTCCACTGGAGCGTCCAAATTCTGAAGCATGATTTTCGAAACGCGTTGAACCCCGCGCCTGTGCGCCTCGATGGGATTGCCCGCGAACACCGCCGCGATGTGCCGCGTTCCCGTGGAGCTTACGCCTGGCGCGAGCGCGACATCGACCAGGAAATCGTGCCGGGCCATCCGGGAAATCTCGAGCAGTTCGCGATGAAGCGGATTGTCCTCAATCGATCCTTCAATCGAGCGAGGTTCGCGCATGAAACGCGGGCTGTGCAGCACCTTTATGGTTTCTTGCGCGGCAAGGCCGGGCGCGATCAGCTTGCGCCCGCCGGAGTAACCCAACATCAGGTGCGGCTCAATGAAGCCCAGAGTGATGTGCAAATCGGCCGAGACGAAACGCTCGTCTATATAGACCGGCGTCCCCGACGCGGTGGCGCCGAGATAGCGGTGCTGGGACAACTCGCGCGCGTTGTGATTAACCACCGGATAAGCGGAGGCGATGTCGCGGCCGACGATCTCGTCGATCTCCGCTGGCGTCGCGGGACGGTGCAGGCCGGTGGCGATGAGAATAGTGATGTTTTCGCGCGCAATGCCTGCTGCGTGCAGCCGTTCGAGCAGCGGCGGAAGCACCACGCGATTAGGAGCGGGACGCGTGATATCGCAAACGGAAATCGCGACGCTCGATTTCCCTCGCGCAAGATCGGTAAGCGGTCTGCAATCGATGGGGTGGTCGAGCGCCTGCCGAATGGCCGCGGACTCGTTCGCAAGCGGGACCGCCGACCGGGCTTCGAGGAGCTGGTAATTGTACCCATCGGGCAAGTCGAGATCGAGACCCATCTTGCCAAAAGCGAAATGGACGCGCATAAGGGCAAACTAACACGATCCATCATGTAACGTTTTGCCGCGTGGCATCACTCCATTCAAGGCGGAACCCCCCATTGAGAGACAATTACAACGGAGATAAGCGGACAAAATGACGATCGACGAACGCCTGGAAGCTCTTACCACGCGCCACGAAGCCTTGACCGAAAGCGTCGAACTGCTGCTCATGCAATCGCGGGAGCACACCAAGCAACTCGAAATCGACCGCGAAAATATTCGCGCGGACAGCGAACACATCCGCGCACTCGCCCGCGTCGCCGAGATCCACGAACGCCGCCTCACGGACATCGAAGGCGGAACCACGTAAATCGGCATCAAATGGCCCAGGAAACCTATTCCCGATGAATACTGCTGTGCTGTTAACCACAAATACTTCCACGCGCGTATTAAGGTACGATGGCAGAAACCCGGAACACAAATTGGAACCACCGGTTTTCAACGCGGATTACGTGCGGCGTCTGGCGGATTGCGACGAGCAAACCGAAAGCCACTTCACGGCCTATTTTGGCGATCTCCTGAAAATCAAACTGCGTTCCCGCTTGCGATCTCATCAGGCAATGGACGATGTTCAACAGGAAACATTCTTGCGGGTGTTTCGCAATTTGCGTAAGGATCCCGCGAGTATTCGCAATCCCGAGCAGCTTGGCGCTTATGTGAACGCTATTTGCAATAATGTTTTGCTCGAGCTCTTTCGCTCCGAAGGGCGTTTTCGGAACTGGGAAGCGGTGGCTACGGAGCCCGCCGACGACCGGGTCGATACCGCCGCCGATTACGTCACCGCCCAGCGCAAGCGGCAAGTGGCGGCGCTGCTCGAAGAGCTTCCGAAGAAAGACCGGGAGTTGTTGAAGCAGGTTTTTCTGGAAGAAAAAGATAAAGATGAGGTGTGCCGGGAATTCCAGGTGGATCGCAACTATCTGCGCGTTCTATTGCATCGCGCGCGGGCGCGCTTCAAGGCAAATGTCCTGAAAAGCGCCACGGCGCGCATTTAATTGTAATGAAATCGAGTTGGGATGCACATTACTCCGAGGCATTGAGCGGAATGGACCATAGGGAAGCCACCGAAATCCACGCAGTGGAAAGATACCTTCTCGACGAATTAGACGATTCGCGGAAAGAAGGTTTCGAGGAGCACTTCTTTATTTGCGCTCAATGCGCGGAGGACGTAAGGGCGGGAGCCGCGTTGACGGCAAACCTGAAAGCGGTTGCGCGCGACGAGGCTCGCCGCCCTTTCGAAGTTGGGGATCGGGCCATTGAACGGCAAGGCTGGCTCGCGGCCTTAAAGCAAATGTTCAGCGGACCTGCGTTGATTCCGTCCATGGCGGCACTGGCATTTGGCGCGGTGACGGTGGTGGAAACGGCTAGCGTCATCGGACTGCGCTCTGAAATCGCGCAATATCAAGAGCCTCGCATTGTTCCGGAGTTCGCGTTGCGAGCCGCCGCCCGGGGCGAAGAAGGCGCGATCCAGGTTCCGAAAGATGCGCGGTCGTTCTCGGTGTATTTCGACGTTACCTGGAAGCCGCAACCTGGCGGTTATCTCTGCGACGTTCTGGACCAATCGAAAACGCGGCGCGCCGAAGTCAAAATTCCGGCGGACAAGAGCGGCAGTACCCTGAACCTGCTGTTAGATTCCGCCCGGTTCTCGTCCGGCCAGTATTCGGTAGTGGTTCGAAACGCCGCTACACCTTCGGAAGAACTGGGGCGATACGAATTTACTCTGAAATATAGATAGGAGCGTAAATGGAAAAACGATACTTCTTCGAGGCATACGCGGTTGGATTTTCCAGCCAGATCCGGCGGCCATTCCGGCACTTGATTCACGTACAGGCGTCCAGCGTCGTTCCAAGCTCCGGAGGCTTCGACCGGTCGCGGGCGCGAGAGTTCTGTTTCGAGGGGCTTGTCCGCTTCGATTCCGCCGAAACGGTGGTAACGGGCAGTGCGACGGCCGATGGAAACACCTTCGACACGCTCAGTTCGGCTACTATCGAAAATTTGAACATTCTGGGCCAGGTGACGGCGGACCGCGTCGTAGCCCACATGACCTCGCAATACGTAAGAGGGACGGGCTATCCTAAAATTATTGCTCTTGGCAGCCGCTTCGAGGGGCTCAGGATCGCGGGCCAGCCGGTAGATCTCGACCTCAGCAGGTCCGAGCACTGCAGAGCGCCGGATGACGAATACGAGGGCAGACGCCCCGAACCGCTCGAACTGACCTCTCTGGTGACCGAATTGCCGGACCTTTGCGGAGTTTCAAAATCCGGCAACCAGTACACGATTCCTCATTTCGGAACCATCTCTATTGCCGATTATCTGAAGACTCCATACACCCGAACCCTCACGATGTTGCGGCTAGAGTTGGGTTCTCCGTTTGAGAATTCGTCGGTCGTGTGCGAGATCGGCGGCGGCGGTATTCCGTATCCTCCGGACAATTCGGGATCTTGAAAAAGCAGTGGATCGTCTGGCTCGTCGTGGTGTCTTGCGCTCCTCGGGATCGTCAGACTCGGGAGTCCGTCTATCGCGAAGCGGTACAGCTACAGCAAGCGGGCGAAGCGGAGCGGGCGATGGCGCTAACCGACGCGGAAATCGCCGGTCTCCACGGGAAATTCCGTTCCCCGCTGGACTTCAAGTTCCGCATCCTGAAATCCGAGTTGCTGCAATCGTTGAAAAAAGGCAAAGAGGCGGCCGCGTGGCGCGACACTTCCATTCCCGATGCGCCGGAGTTCTCCGAAGCGATCGCGCGGCAGAAGATGGATCAGGGCTGGGCGCGCTACCGGGCAAAGGAATATCCGGCGGCGATGAAGTTGCTCGATGATGCCGCGGGAACGGCGGAACAACAACATTACCGCGAACTGCTGTCGCTGATCGAACAGCGACGAGGTACGGTGCTGTTGGCACTCGATCGTTTCGCGGAGGCCGAGACAAGTTATCGGACGAGCCTCCAGCTTGCCAATGACTCGGGAGATGCATTCCTTCGCGCGTCAGCCATCGGCAACCTCGGTGTTCTGGCGATGAACGCCGCCCATTACGACGAAGCTATCGACTGGTTCGAACAGATAGGCCCCGAGTCGAAGCAGCCGAAATCCGTTCTCGCGCTTACTCAGCACAACTTGGGTTGGTGCTACTTCAGCCTTGGCGACCTGGATCGCGCCCTCGCTCTATTCCAAAATGCGGAACGCCTTTTCGCAAGAACGGGCAAATTGGACAATCGGCAGATTAGCGCTGGGAACATTGGCAACGTGTATTATGCCCGAGGCGACTTGCGCGCGGCGCTTTCCGAATACAGACGCGCTTTAGAGATGGCCCGCCAGGCAAGCGATGATTATTGGGCCGCAATGTGGCTGAACAATCTGGCAACCACTTCGCTGGACCTCGGCGATACCGCCGCGGCGGAGAAGTACAACACGGCCGCAATCAAGCTTCAAAACGACGACCTCGGCCATTCGGCTGCCCGGCTCTGGCCGTCGATCAACGCGGCGCGCATCCGCGAATCGACCAAAGAGTTTGCCGGCGCGGAGGAACTGTACGGGCAAGTGGCGGCATCGAAAGTGGAAGATCCCGCGCCGCGGATTGAAGCCGGGGAACGGCTGGCGAAACTGCTCGCTTCCGAACAACGGCTGGTGGAAGCGGAGAAGCAGTTTCGAAGCACGGTTGCGCTGGCGGACGAATCGCGCGCGAAACTCGGTCGCGATGAATCGAAGCTCTCGTACTTTGCGAGTGTAATCCGGATTCACCAGGAATACGTCGAATATCTTTATGCGCACGGCCGGCCGGACGAGGCGCTGCTGATCGCGGAGGCGAGCCGCGCGCGTCTTCTGTCGGAGAAATCCATGGGAGGGGAGCGCGAGCCTCCCGCAACCATCGCCAAATGGCGGCGCGTGTCGCGGGACTCGAAAACGATATTGCTCTCGTACTGGCTCGCTCCGGAGAGATCGATACTTTGGATGATTTCCGCGTCGGGCGTTCGCTCGTTTCACTTGCCGCCGGAGGCGCAAATCCGGAGGCTGGTGGAGTTGCACAGCCGGGCGATACTCGCGCTGCGCGATCCAATCGAACAAGAAGCATCTCCCGCGCGGCAGCTTTTCGATATGTTGCTGGGGCAAGTGCAGTCCGATATTCCGGCCGGTTCGCGGGTGGCAATCGTGCCGGACGGCGCGCTGCACGATCTCAATTTCGAAACGCTGATCTCGGGCGGCGGACGTCCGCATTACTGGATCGAGGAAGTGACGGTGTCCGTGTTGCCGTCATTGCGGGCGTTAATGATCGCCAGGCCGCGGGCACGATCCGGTTCCGAGCTGCTGCTTATCGGGGATCCCGTTCCGGTCAACGGGCGGCAATTTCCCAAGCTGGCGAATGCGGGGCGGGAAATCGCGGATATACGCAAGCAGTTCGCCCAAAGCAACGTCGTGGCGTTCACTGAAACGACGGCAGGCCCCAACGCCTATCGAGATGCGCGACCGGAGCGTTTCTCGATCATTCATTTCGCGGCGCACGCGACGGCCAATCGCGAAAGTCCGCTCGATTCCGCTGTCATTCTGACGCCCGTCGGCAACGTATATAAGCTATACGCGCGAGATATTATCCAACAGCCGATTCGCGCCGATTTGGTCACGATCTCCGCCTGCCGGAGCGCGGGCGCGCGCACTTATGCCGGCGAAGGCCTGGTCGGATTCGCGTGGGCATTTCTCGAAGCCGGGGCGCGCAACGTGGTGGCCGGGCTGTGGGAAGTGGACGACGATTCGACCGGCGCGCTGATGAACCTTATGTATCGGGAAATTTACGAGGGCAGCGGTCCAGCTGACAGTTTACGAGCCGCGAAACGGTCGCTGCTTCATTCCACCCGCGCCGTTCGCAAGCCGTATTATTGGGCTCCCTTCCAGACCTTCACCGGATCGCTTCCGTAGCGTCTCCGAGACCGCCGCCGTCTAGAAAATGCAATCAGTACGATTCCAATACCGGCCAGCGCCATCGAAGTGGGCTCCGGAACCGGGGACGCTCCGAAAATCAGCCCGGCAGCCGGATCAAAGTTGGTAACGAAGGTGGTTTTCCCATTCGCCAGGTCGAGAGTGACAACCTGGCCCGCCGAATCATCAAACCCGTAAACCGTGCCGTTCACGTTCACGACCGCGCCAAGGCCTAGAGTGGTGGGGCCGACAAGCTTCGCAACCCCTGTCGCGGGATCGATCTGATAAAGCTTCGCGGCAATCACCGCGGTTGCCACCGAAGTTCGGGGTTAAACGTGGCAGCGTCGAAATTTGCGTACAGCTTTCCGCCCGCGGCGAATAGGTTCTCGTCAAAGAAGTTGATACTTCCATCAGAGTTGGTAGTAAATGGGATGGCCGGGACAGCCGGAATGCCGGTCGACCCAATCAGCTTTGCCGCGCCAGTCAATGGATTAACGGTATAAAGATCGCCGTTGAAATCGGTCGCATAGACAGTTCCTCCAAGCCCGCCGAGGGCGTTGGCCGAGGTTGGCCCGCAGCGAGAGGTGGTCAACGAACAGTCGGCCAACCCCGTGGGGCCGATGAGGGTGGTTACGCCCGTGGCAGGATTAATCGAATCCAGATTGCCAGAGGAGGTGAGCGTCAGCAGAGATCCGTTAGCCGCGGGAACCAAGCC
>JALYXS010000023.1 GCA_030946965.1 Acidobacteriota bacterium | reverse complement strand
TGTCCGGTGCGAAATTGGGCGAGCTGGACGGCTACGTTCCTGTCGCGACTAATACGGAATCGGCTCTTGCGTGGATGAAAAACGATTTGCCCGGCGCTTTCGAAAAAGCGCGGCGCGAGAGCAAACTCGTGTTGGTGAATTTCACCGGCTACGCCTGCACCAACTGCCACTGGATGAAGGCCAATATGTTCACTCGGCCGGAAATCGCGGGCGCGCTCAAGAATTTCGTGCTCGTGGATTTATATACCGATGGCAACGACGCCGCTTCCGAAGCCAACCAGAAACTGGAAGACGGCAGATTCGCTACGATCGCTATTCCGTACTACGTGATCTTCGATGCCAACCAGAAAGTGGTTGCCACGTATCCCAGCTCAACGCGGAATACGGCGGAATACTTGGCGTTTCTGAACACGCGCGTCGAGGCCGCGGCACCGCTGGCGGCTGGCGACTTGAACGGACTTGCGCTGAAGTCGCTCGATGGAACGGCATTCGACGAAGCGGGGCTGAGCGGGAAGGTCGTCGTGCTCAATTTCTGGGCAACCTGGTGCGTGCCGTGCCGCCAGGAGATTCCCGCTTTCAACCGGATGAACGCCGCCCTGGAGGAAAAGGGTTTACGGATTATTGGCGTGTCGATGGATGAAGAAGGGGCCGCGGTGGTGAATCCGTTTCTGAAAGAGCATCCGATTGAGTATACGGTGGCGCTAGGCCCGCAAGCATTGAACGACCGGTTCCAGATTACTCAGCTTCCCGTGACCGTGGTGTTCGACCGGACCGGCAAAATCGCGCGGCGTTTCGAAGGCTTCACTCCCGCGGACAAGATCGAATCCGCAGTCGCTCCGCTTCTGTAGAACCGGCAATGTGGCGCGCGCACTCTTGCGTGCCGCGTCTCCACTCATGGGGACGCTTGGGTTTTATACGGTCCGCGTAAGCGTCGAGAAGAGTCTCGACGCGGCACGCAAGAGTGCGTGCGCCACATCATAATAGCGGGATGGAACGCGATGCCGTGCTTGCGGCGATTTTCGAAGTTGGAATCATCCCGGTCATCCGCACGCGATCTTCGGAAACAGCGTTTCGCTGCGCGGAAGTTCTCCATCGCGCGGGCCTGTACGCTATCGAAATTGCCGCCACAAACCCCGAAGTGGCGGAGGCCATCGGGCGCATTCGGGAAAAATTCGGAGAGAAGATGGTGATCGGTGCGGGAACGGTGCTCGATGCGGACACGGCGCGCAAATGCGTGGCCGCCGGTGCCCAGTTCCTGCTGTCCCCGGCTTTGAAACTACCCGTGATCCAAGTTGCGAAAGAGCTTTCGACCGTCGTGATGCCCGGCGCGCTGACGCCTACGGAAATCCATTCCGCGTGGGAAGCCGGAGCGGACGCCGTTCGCATCGTGCCTTGCGATGCCATGGGCGGACCACACTATCTCAAATCCCTTCGAGCGCCATTTCCGAAAATTAAATTTATCGCGACGGGCGGCGTTACGCTCGATAACATCCGCGAATACTTACACGCGGGCGCTTCCGCCGTTGGAGTCACGGGCGCGCTGGTCGATGGCGCCAGCGTCCGCGATGGGCATTATGAAATCTTTGCCGAGCGCGCGCGGCGTTTTCGCGTTGCCATTGCGCAAGCGCGGGGCTTGTAAATCTATTCTTCTTGGGCGAATTCCGCCTCCGGCGCGGGCAAAGTATCTCCCTCGCGCGCAACCCACACATAAAGCGTGGGCAGCAGGAAGATGCCGAGCATCAGCGCGGCAAGCAACCCGCCGACAATCACGATAGCGAATGGCCGCTGCGAATCCGAGCCAATCCCACGCGAAAGCGCCGCCGGCAACAGCCCCACGCTGGCCACCAACATCGTCATCATGATGGGGCGAAGCCGCAGGACCGATCCCTCGACCGCTGCTTCTCGAATCGTTTCGCCGCGCCCGCGCCGCTGGTTGATGTATTCAAGCATGATCACGCCGGTCTGAACGGAAACGCCGAACAGCGCCAGAAATCCGACGCCCGACGACACGCTGAAATGCGTTCCCGTGATCCACAATGCCAATAGCCCCCCGATCGGCGCCATCGCCACGTTGGCCAGAATCAACAGGACCCATTTTGGGGAATTGAACATCGTGTACAAGATCATGCAGATCACCATGATGGTGAGCGGCAAAACGATCATCAGCCGCTTCTGAGATCTCTTCTGGCTTTCGTATTCGCCGGCCCAGTCCAAGCGGTAGCCTGTGGGGAGCTTGACGTCTTTATTGACCTTCCGCATCGCTTCTTCCACCGTGCTGCCGAGATCGCGCACGGGCACGCTGTATTTGATGGCGACGTAGCGCGAATTGCCTTCCCGGTAAATCTCGGAGGCGCCGTCGAGAACGTCCACTTTGCAGAGTTGCGCCAGCGAAACGCGCTCGCCGCCAGGCGCCACCAGACGAATCTTCTCGATGGCTTCTTTGGAATTCCGGTACGGCGTGTCATAACGCGCGACGACGTCATAACGCTGCTCGCCCTGCAGCACTTGGCTAATGGCTTTACCGCCGACGGCGGTTTCGATCGCGTCCTGCACGTCCGCCACATTGAGTCCGTATCGCGCCGCCTTACCCCGGTCGACCTGGAATTCGAGATTAGGCTGCCCGATCACGCGGAATAGCCCAAGGTCCGCAACGCCGGGAACCGTGCGCATGACGGCGACAATCTCATTCCCCTTGGCTTCCAGAATCTTCAGGTCTTCGCCATAGATTTTAATGGCAAGCTGGCCTTTGACACCGCTGACCGCCTCTTCCATGTTGTCGGCAATCGGCTGCGAAAAGTTCCAGAGGGCGCCGGGGATCTTTTCGAGCGCGCGATCCATCGCTCCAACCAATTCTTCCTTGTTCTGGCGGAATACGGGACGCCACCGATCTTTGGGCTTCAGATCCACAAAGTATTCGGTATTGAAAAATCCGGTGGTATCCGTCCCATCGTCGGGCCGTCCGATCTGGCAGATCACTTGCGTGACTTCCGGGAAGGACGCGAGAATCAGCCGTGCCTGGTTCATGACGCGCGTGCCCTCGGCCGGTCCGGTACTCGGAGCAAGGGTCGCTCGCGCCCAGATCGCGCCTTCGTCCAGATGCGGGAGGAACTCGGATCCCACGACGCCGCTCGCGGTGATCAAATAAGACGCGATCAACGCACAAGCCGCTATTCCGACAGTGATCCACCGGAAATCGATGGCCCATTGAACGCTCCGGCGGTAAGCGGCAGTGATGGCAGTCATTACGGGATTGTGCCATTCGCGCGTGTCCTTGCCAAAAACGAAACTGGCGAGAACGGGCGCGATGAGCATCGCGAACAGGAGAGCGCCCAAGAGCGCGAACGACACGGTCCATGCCATCGGTTTGAACAGACGCCCTTCCACGCGCTGGAGAGTGAAAATTGGAACATAAGCCGTGATGATGATTCCTATGGCGTAAAACACGGGCCGCTGCACTTCGTGCGCCGCTTCGCGAATGGAATCGATAGGGGTGGCCGATTTTCGATCTGGCTTACCCAGATAGCGAACGATGTTTTCGACCATCACCACCGCGCCTTCGACGACCATTCCGAAATCGAGAGCGCCGAGCGACAGAAGATTCGCCGGAATCTTCGCGAGACTGAGGCAGATCGAAGCGAAGAGCAACGAGAAGGGAATGGTCAACGCCACGATGAATGCCCCGCGCACGTTTCCGAGGAACAGAAACAGGATCACGGCCACGAGAATGATGCCTTCGGTCAGGTTGTGGAGCACCGTATGAGTCGTGTAGTGAAGCAGGTTGCTGCGATCGAGAAATGGCACTATCTTCACGCCGCGGGGTAGTAAGTGCTCGTTTAGCTCGTTCACTTTATCGTGAATGGCTTCGAGCGTGGCATCGGAATCCGCGCCTTTGCGCAAGAGCACGATGCCTTCGACAACATCGTCGTTGTCGACGATCCTTCCGTCGGCGCGATGTACCGCTTTTCCGATTTGTCCCAAGCGGATTCGCGGGCCTTGCACCACGGTTCCGATGTCTTTAACGCGGATCGGGGTTCCGCCCTGGGTCTTGATTACCGTCTGTTCGATATCGTGGACGTTCCTGAGCAGCCCAAGAGCGCGGACGTTGATCTGCTGCAAACCCGCCTCGACAAAGCTGCCTCCGGCATTCACGTTGTTGTTGGCGAGCTGCTGTTCGACTTGGCCGATATTCAGGCCGTATGCGACCAACTTATCGGGATCGATGCGCACCTGGTATTCGCGAGTAGTCCCCCCGAAACTGACAACATCCACCACGTTCGGAACCGACTTGAACTGTTTCTCGAGAACCCAATCCTCGATCGATTTGAGTTCCATCAAATCGTAATTGGGATTGCTGCTTCTGAGCGTGTACCAATAGATCTGACCCACCGGACTGAAATCCGCCCCAATCCGCGGTTGAAGACCGCTCGGAAGATTGAGCTGCGAAAGCCGCTCCAGAACCTTCTGACGGTTCCAATCGTTGCTCGATTCGTCGTCGAAGATCAGCATCAGGCTGGAGAGGCCAAACAGGGAGGTCGAGCGAAGATGTTCCAGATGCGGAATTCCATTCATCACGATTTCGATCGGAATGGTGACCTGCTGCTCCACTTCCTCGGCGGCGCGACCCGGCCATTGCGTAATGATTTGAACGTAATTATTGGCCACGTCGGGATACGCCTCGACGGGTAAATTGTGGAAGGAGATCGCTCCCCAGATCAGCAGGAGAACCGTTGCCGCCGCAATCATCAGGCGATTGTTCAGGGCAAAATCGACAAGGGCGCGAATCATTACTGCTCGACCGTACTTTGCAAAACGAGGGCGTTAGAGACGACTTTTTGGCCGGGCGCGATGCCAGAGAGGATTTCCTGTGTGTTGTCCGGGAGTATCGTACCGCCCGTCACCGCGACGCGGCGAAAGGCCGTGCTGCCCGCGGGCGTGTACACCCACTCGCGATCGTGCAAATGCAGCACCGCCGATGCGGGCACCGCGGCGTAGGTTTGCTTTCGCAATCCGTGAAATGCCGCGGTGACGAACATGCCAATCCGCATCGTTCCCGGATTCCTCATTTCCAATCGGACCTTTGCGGTGCGGAGCGTTGGATCGAGGACCGGGCTGATGTTGCCAATCCGCCCTTTGAAAACGCGATCCGGATAGGCGTTCAAGCGAACGTCCGCAAATTCTCCCAATCGGATTTGAGACAGGTTGTTCTCATAGACATCGCAAAGAATCCAAACGGAAGACAGGTCTGAGATCGTGAAGGGGTTGGGCGAGGCCAGACCCTGCGTGCCCGCCGCCGTCGTAACCTGCTGGTCCGTAATCACGCCGGAAGCGGGCGCCCGGATCTCGACAATTGCGGATGGGTGCTGGGGATCGGCCCCCAGAACGCGCAAGTGCTCCCTCGTCGTTGCGACCGTTACCTTGGCTTTCTCCTCGACTTCTCTGGCGACTTCCAAATCCTTTTGCGCGATAGCGCCCTTATCGTAAAGCGTGGAGGATCGTTCGTATTGGGAGCGCGCCAATCCTTCATCGGCCACGGCCTGCTGATACTCGGCGTTGGCCGCCGAGATATCGGCGCTTTGCACCTTCAACAAGAGCTGGCCTTTTTTGACGCTATCGCCGAGCCGCGCGTCGACTTCTACGATGCGCCCAGAGGCCAGTGAAATCACGGGAATTGTGCGGGCAACGTCGGCGCTCACGACACCGGTGACGCTCAATTCCGGCGCGGCGGAGTATTCACTCGCCGTTGCGAGCGGATACTGCTCCGGATGGTCGACTTTCACCAGGTTGACGTCGGTCTCCCGCTCGACTTTCGCGGCGGGCGGCGCCTCGTCGGCGGGATTTGCCTTCACCTTGTCGCCGCATCCGGCTAGCGAGGCGAGCGCAAGCGCAACGGCAAATGTGGCGCACGCACTCCTGCGTGCCGCGTCCCGACTCATGGGGACGCTTGCTCCGCGCCATATCACTGAATCACCTCGCGCCCGACTGCCATATTCAATTGGCTCGCCGCGGTCAAGTAACTGCCTATCAGATTCAGATAATTCACTTGAACAGCGCGGTATTCCTGCTGCGCCTGCAAGAAATCCAGTAGAGACGCCCCGCCCCGCTGATACGCAAAATTTATTGTGTCCCGCACCTGCGTCGCAATGTTCAGATACTTTTCCTTGTAAGGACGTAGCAGAGTAACCGTGTTGTTCACCGTGGCATACGCGGAATCCACATCGCTAAACACCTGCGCCTCGGATGCTTCGCGCAGCCGCTCGGTGCGGTGGATATCAAGATCGGTTCGCGCCTTCTCCCCCTGATTGCGATCGAAGATGCGTAACGGAATCGTCACGCCAACGCCCAAATAATTAATCAGTGGGGGGTTCCGTCCGTAGTCGAAGCTTAAAATCGGATCGGCCGACCCGTTCGCAATCGCTAAGCGGTGATCCGCCTTTGCCTTATCGACGGATTCCAGGGCGGCTTGCAGATCCGGACGGTTTGCTAGCGCCATCCGGCGCAGTTCTTCGAGCGGGGCGATTTGTTCGCGAAAATCGAACGGCCCGGAGATGTCGAACCTCTCGATCGGCGTGCGATCGTTCAACAGCGTGAGGAGTTGGATCTTCGCGGTCCGCAAATTGACGTCGGCAGTTTGCAGATCGGATTCGAACTGAACGCGCTGAAGCTCAATGCGATTCAAATCTACCTGCGCGATGTCGCCCGCGTTCTTCCTCACCCGGTTCAGTTCGAGGACGCGGTCGTACTGCGCCAAATTTTCCCTCGCGACGGCCAAAACCGCTTTGGCCTGTAGAGTTTGCACAAACGCGCCGCGCAGATTGAAGACCAGCGTCCTGTTCAGGTCCGCTTGATTCGAAAGAGCGATACCCGTCGCTTTTTCGGCGCTGTCACGCCGCAGTTCGCGCTTGTGCTGGCGCTCATGAAGATACGTGACCGTCCCCGGACTGAGCACGCTAGCAAAAGGCCGGTACGGATTAGTGTGGAACGGCTCGATTTGATCGGCGAACACGGAGAACTCCGGATTGGGGCGCAGATAGGCCGTGACTTCCTGGGCGCGCGATTCTTCGACGCCTATCTGCGCTGCCCGAACGGTTGGATTCGAGATAAAAAACCTTTCGCGAATCTGCTCCCAAGTGAACGGCTGTTGAGCGGGCGCGCTTTGACTGAATCCAAGCGCGAGCACCAGATAGAGGGATAGTCTCTCCAGAATGAGGAGACCGGAAATACGCAAGCTCAAGCCGCAATATAGCAATGCGGAAGCGAGGTTCCACGCTATCTTTTGGCAGTTGCGGCCTATCTTTTGTCCAAGCGATTAATCGTGTTTCGAATAGTAATAAGTGTACTTGCTGTACAGTTCGGTCGCGCGCGCGCCGTTGGCGACGATGCCGAGCACGTTGTTTTCGCAAAGCGACTGCATTGCCCGGATGACATTATCGTAACTTGTCGCGCCGATGCGGACTACCATGACCGTACCGTCGGTCAGCGTTGAAAGCAGATTGGCGTCAGCCGAAAACAGAAGAGGCGGCGTGTCGATAATGACCCAATTGAAGATCCTGGGAAGCGCGTCGATCAGAGCTTTTACCTGCCGCAAATTCAGCAGTTCGAGCGGATTCTTGACTGGAGTTCCAGCCGGCATGAAGTAAAGATTGGTGTTTCCTATCTTGCGGATACAGGACTCGAGAGGGGCTCCGTCCAGCAGAAAATCCGAGAATCCCGGACTTCGCTCCGCTCGAAACAGGTTATGAATCACGGGCCGTCTAAGATCTAAATCCGCCAACAGCACGGGATTTTCCGCCAACTGCGCCTGAGCGAGCGCCAAGTTGACGGCTGTAAAGGTTTTGCCTTCCGCGGGCGAGGCGCTGGTAACGACGATCGAATGCAGATGCTGCTGATTCTGCAGGTGGTTAAGGCGCGTACGGAGGCTGCGGAATTCTTCAGCCGGTACCTCGTGCGGACGCTCCGGGTTAATCAGGTGCGCTTCAGGAGCGGTTTCGAGCGGAATCGCGGAAATCCGCCCTAGCACTGTCGGCCAGTCGATATCCAAAGTGAGCGGGCCATGACCGGTTGTACTGTAGCCAAAAGCGCTGGGATCGACTCCGTTTCGGACGTCGTAATGTATTTCGGGTGCTGGCGCGAGTTGCGGCGCTCGAACAGGTGTTCCTTCCGTTTGAACGTCCTGTGCCCCCCTTGGACGTACGGAATGAATCGGAATTTCGTCCGCTGGGGGCAATGGCAGTTCGTCTGCCCTGGGACTTTGCTCGCCGAGATACTCGGCCCTCCGTAATGCGTCGTGTACTCGGCTCATTTTTGCTCCGGCCTTTTAATTGTCTGTTCCTAAGCCTTCAAATAAAAGAAGTGATAGTACATTGAGACACTTATGGCGACAATGCCGACTATCACGGCCATCGACCAACCCATGAAGGCCAGGCGGCGCTTGCGCCTGACCAAGAGCGCGTTCTCAAGGAGCGGTATGCTGCTGAGAACCGGAAGGTTGGTGTAGGCCCTGACATCTTTTAAATTTTTCAGCGAAGTATCTTTTACTTCCCGCGCCGCGGCAAAACACACGCCCAGCGTTAGCCCAAGCCCTGTTCCAATTCCCACAATCAGCCAACGGGGTGGATCTGTCGGCGCTTCGGGGAGCGAAGCGGGGTCCAGCACCTCCAGGTTTTCTCCGGCTTTCCGCTTGGTCAAGTCCTCACCGGCGCTGGCCACGTTCTGTTTCTGTTGCACCTCCTGATAATGCTGAGATGCCGCAAGGTGCTCCCGCACCAGAGCGTCATATTTCTGCTCATTGATTGGGCTTGCTTCAATGCGAGCCTGGTAACCGCCCATGTTCCTGTTGATCTGGTCTTGTTGCTTTAAACGCTCTTTGCGGTCGATTTCGATGGCCCGAAGCTGCGCTTTCGTGTACTCGATGTTAGCCTCCACGTCGCTCAGCGATTTCGCGACCTGTGGATTGACCCTTTTCAGAGGCTTGTTCTTGGCGTCAGCCGCTTCTTCCTGCTTACGCAATGCGTCCCGCTCTTTCCTTTTCACATCGAGAAGAGCCTTCAGGTTTCGAATATCCGGATGGTTGTCGGTATACAGCTCCTGATAGCCGGCCAACTGCCCCTCGGCGGTCGTCACTTCTTTGTCTAACTGCGCCAAACGCTCGTCTTTAGCGGGTTTGTTGGCCTCTTCGATGGCGGGAGCCATGTTCCGGATGGTCTCCATCTGGCCTTGCATGGTTTGCAGGCGCGATTCGAGCATCATCTTATCCTGCGCGTTGCGGTTCAGAGCCTCGTTCGTGGCGGCCAGTTGCGTCTGCAGCGAGTTCAGGGCCTGCGCGTTTACGGTCATCTGCTGCGGGAGCCGGCCGGCATTTTCCATCTTGAACTTGGTGATTTCGCCTTCCAACCGGTCGAGCTCGGCCTTGGCCACCATCAATTCGTCCTTAAAAAAGGAATTGGTGACGCCCGCCTGATTGCGCTGAAGATTCGTATTCGATTCCATAAACTTCGATACCAGCGCTCCCACCACGGTTTGAGCCTTGTACCGGTCCGGATACTTGAATGAGATCGAAAAAGCCGATGCGGGACGGTTCCCCTGGCCCGCGATGTTCTGCATGCTGATGTGAACGTCCCGGTGCTGCATATTTTCGATTATGTCTTCGAGCGGCTTGCTCTTAAGGTCGCGCGCATACAGATTAAATTTCGTGATGAGATCGGAAAGGCTGTTGCGGCTCAGGATCTCCTGCTGCATCTGGTTAATGCGCTCGGTCATCTGCTGGCTCAGTGTGGTGGGAACTAACGTCTGTGGGATTTGAGCGGGCGTAATCTGCAGCATGGCCTGCGAAATATACACATTGGGCAAAACGAAAGCGATTACACACGAGATCACCATGCCGGCGAACAAGGGGCCGACGACCCACGAGACATGCCGCCGCATGACGTCGATATAATCTTCCACGTCCAAACTGCGTCTCGAAATGCTTATGTAACCCTGGGAAGCTGTCATATTTCCATGCCTGAAGCGGTTCGTTAGAGAGGTTTCGTTAGGCCGCAAACATCAGGGCACAAAGATCTGATCGCCATTCTGGACCATGATGTTCTGCTCGGTATGCTTGCCTTTGCTGACGTCTTTGTAATTGAACGGAAACTTCTGCGTGCCCCGCAAAATGTAAATCTTCTTGGCGTTCGCAAAATCGTTGAAGCCCCCGGCATTCACCAAGGCTTCGAGTACCCTGGTGGGCACGACCAGAGGATACGAACCCGGCCGGTGAACCTCGCCCTGTATGAAGTACTTTTTGCTCAGGACCTTTACGATTTGGACGTTGACTTCCGGGTGCTTGTGAGTTTCCAAAAGATGCTCGGTCAAGACTTTGGATAATTGTTCGGGTGTCAGGCCTGCCGCTTTGATCTCACCAACCAGTTGCATCGAGATCATCCCGTCGGGCCGCACGTCCACCATGCCGGACAAATCCGGATCCTTCCAAACACGCACGTACATAATGTCTTCCGGACCAATAACATAGGTGTTGGGATCGACACCCGCGGCAGGTTTCGGAAGCTGCTTTTCGGGCAAGTTGCCCTTCGCTTCACCGGGTTCACCGCGCTCCGGAACAGCGGGCTTCGGCGCAAGCTCGCTTTGCGCCGGCGATGCCGGTTGTTGAACTGGTTGTTGCGCCGCTTGGCCCAGAGACGCGATACAAAGTACGCAAATAATGGACAATGTTAACTTCGACATAGTTTGTAACGAACGGGCCTGGAACTTTGTATTTGCCGCTTTCACCGCTTTGCTCCATCGTATCAGGCTGAGGCCATTCGGAAAATACCTTTCCGCCCGATTGGCAGGTTAAAAAGTCCTAGTGAACCGTTCCGCTGTATCCAAATTCCTCACGACAATACTCCCATCGGCGGTTTGCACCCAAAACTTGAGCGAAGCCGGTGGTCCGGCTGCCGCGGGCGGGGGTTAAATTTACAATCGGATATGGAGAGGTCCCCCGCGCGATGGCAACTTTATCTTGTCCATGCATTCACCCTTTCGCGGCTGCTGTTTTCGCCGTTTGTCGCCTGGGCCATTGTGCGCGGCCACCCTCTATTGGCCGGATGGCTATGCGGAATCGCGGGCGCGACGGACGCACTCGATGGCGGTCTGGCGCGCAAATTCCACGCCACCAGCCGCGCCGGCCAGTATCTCGATCCTATTTCGGATAAGGTCCTGCTTAGCGCCGTGTACGTCGCGCTCGCCTGGATTCAAAGCATTCCATGGGCTCTCGTTATCTTAATTTTTTCACGCGATCTCGCTTTGCTTCTGGCGTCCGCAATCGCGATGCGGTTCACCACTTACAACAACTACCGCCCGACAATCTGGGGCAAGATCAGCACCTTCGTCCAAATTGTCACGGCGGTGGCCTTGCTCGCTTCGAACGCGTCCGGCTTCGGTCGAACGCATAATGTTCTGCACGCCGCGGCGCGTTTCCTCATCGTGACTACCGCCGCGGCCACGGTCTGGAGCGCGGTGCATTATACTTGGCGTGGCATCGCCTATTTTCGCCGTCGTTGACGAGGGATTCGAGCGGGAGTAGTCTTAAATTGTCAGGGTTCGCATGACGCGCTACATTCCCGCCCGCCACTACGTTTCGTTCGGATTGATTGCCTTTGCACTCGCCGTGTTTTCCGGATGGTTGGGCCTCGAGTGGACGCCGGCGTTCGTTCCCGCCGTGTTATTTCTTCTAAGCGCCGTGTTGCTGCTGGTTCTCGCGCTGCGGCCTCCTATCGAGGTGCAAGAAGCATGTTTAGCTATCGGAAAAAGAACCATCCCGTGGATGGACGTTCGCCGGCTGGATCGCACGGGGTGGCTTTCACCTCTGATTGTCCGCCTGACTTTATATGACGATTCGCGCGTGTTGCTGATTTACCCCGGCGACCTCGAATCCTGCAAGAGCCTTTTGCGGGCCTTGCGCCGAATGTCCCGCGACGCGTTGATCGACGGGATTCCCTTCCGGCAATACTGGGGTGAAGTGCTCGCCTCGTCGGGCGAACCGAAGCAATTGCCCTCGCCACGCTACCGATTGCTGCGGCCCGAGGATGAGCTGGAGGTCGAGCGGCTTTATCAGCGATTGAAGACGGTTGGACATATCGATCCCAAGAATTCGTCTGAAGAGAAGTAGCGATTGCTAATCCGGCGAGTTTGGGCATTCAGTTGGGACACTATTTGGGCCGTTGTGCCGAAATTGCGCAGGCAGGACAGGCGTTTTTTTATCGGGTTCTTTGAAAGACGGGGACTTATCGTTTGGCAGAAAGATTGCTATTAACGGGAGCGTGATTCAAAAGTATACAGGCTTAAGGATCGACGATCTTCCAAGTAAATCCCTGATGTATTTCCGCCTCTAGCCCCCAAATTCTTCTATAGTTCCTCTTTAAACTCGTCCGTCCTTGAGCCTGGAATAACTTCTAGGCTCTTGGCGATTTAGGTCCCGCTTCTTGGACTGCGTTAGGATATTCGTTTATGCCGCAACGGTTGATCGAGGTAGCCTGTCCGTGTTGCCAGGCGATGTTGAAGGTCGATCCGGAAACACGCGCCGTGATCGCGCACAAAGTTCCCGAGAAGGCCCCCGCCATTGAAGATTTGGCGGCGGCCGTCGCTAAACTGAAGGGCGAGGCCGGGCGGCGCGAAGAGGTTTTTCAGAAGCAATTTGCAGCGGAGAAGTCTCACGGCAAAGTTTTGGACCGGAAATTTGACGAATTGCTCAAACAAGCGAAGGAAAATCCGGATACCGGGCGGCCGCCGCGCGATTTCGATTTAGATTGACGCTTCCGTCTGTTTGGGAAGCCGGAAATAGCCGGCCACGGCAATCGCGCCAAGCAAAGCCGCGCAGGCAAAGAAAAGACTGCGAATCCCTATCCGCTCCGCAACCGACCCGGAGATAATCAATCCGAACATTTGGGATACCGCGATCACGGACATAAAGCTGCTGCTGACGCGTCCGACCATCGTCACCGGTGTCTTCCCCTGCATTAGCGCCTGCGCCGGCGTGATGATGAACGCGACGCCGAAACCCAATCCGAAAGTGCTCAGGGCAGTGGTTGACACAAAGCGCAAGCTTGCCATTAGGCCGACCGATCCGCCAAGCAACAAGAGCCCCACCAGTACCATCTTTTCGTTCGCCATTATGGTTCCGAACCGGCGCAGCAACATGGTTCCAACCAGCATCCCGACCCCGATTTGGGCGCTGAGGATACCGAACGCCAAAGGTCCCGCCGAAAGGAAATCGCGCACGTAGATGGCGATTAGCGGGCCAAAACAACTGAGCACGAAAAATCCGGCGCCCATTGCGACTATCACGAACGAAAGGGCGGGCTCGCCAAATAGAAAACGCATTCCGCCGGCAAGATCGGTAAACACGGCGCGCACGCCTTTCGTGGCGGTTGCCGCGGTCCGATGTATGGCGATCCCGGAGAGCATGAGCGCGGAGAATAAAAAGCTGAGCGCGTCGTAGTAGAAACACGATTCGGGCCCGAAAGCGCCGACCAGCGCGCCGGCAATCGCGGGGCTCAGAATGCGGGTGACCAGAAACGCCTGCATGATCAGCGCGTTCGCCGTAAGCAGACCTTCCTGGGGAACCAGGGTCCGCACCGTGACGGATTGCGCGGGCGCGAAAAATGTAGACACGAAACTGAGCGCGAACAGCAGGATGTTAAATGTCGTGAGGTCGCGCGCGAAGACTAGCAACAGCGCAAGCCCGAATCGCACCAAGTCGCTCGCGATCATGGTCGCTTTGACGTTCCACCGGTCGACAAATACGCCCGCCACGGGCCCAACGAGCGCCATGGGCAACATATAAGCAACGGAGATCAGCGTGATCTGTTCGGGCGTGGCGTGCAGCCGGAACGACGCCACGCTGAGGATGGCAAACAGGGCAAGAAAATCGCCCATTACACTGACAAATTGTGCGATCCACAAGCGGCGCACTCCGGGAATCGCGAACACTTCGCGAAAGCCGAGTTGTTTCGCGGGACTGGGTGGCGCTGCCGTGCTCATTTATTAGGACATGGTAAAACAGCGGGCCGCTTCCATGCCACATGCACGAGAGTTGAACGCCGGTGATTTTGCAACAGGACTGTAAATCAGGTAGATTAAGGATACGGTGAGGTGCGAGAGCGGTTGAATCGGGCGGTCTCGAAAACCGTTGAACCTTTGCGGGTTCCGTGGGTTCGAATCCCACCCTCACCGCCACCCCTCGCGGCGTCTTTGCGCCTTGTTTTCGAGAGCTCTAAACTGCTCGTGTTCGGG
>JALYXS010000012.1 GCA_030946965.1 Acidobacteriota bacterium | reverse complement strand
GTATTTCGGCGATCTTGGTTGTTGGAAGAGTCAGGGAACCCGGTCACAGTTCCATAATCGGCTGCAAACCCGGTGCTCACAATAGGCCATTCGCTTCATTTTGCAGCGGTACTTTGGTTCATTGACTAAGAAAAACCGCGTAGTTCGGGCTCTTCGCCGCGGGTGTAAGAGACGGGTATCCTGATCATATGAGCCTCGCAGAGAAGCATTGCGTTCCGTGTAAAGGCGGCGTTCCGCCCTTGAAGGGAGAAGAATTGCGCCATTTCGCCGCTCAACTCGCCGGTTGGAAGGTGATCGACGAACATCACCTCTCCAAGCCTTTCACCTTCCCGGATTTCCAGAACGCCCTCGATTTCGTGAATCGGGCCGGCGCGGTGGCGGAAACGGAAGGGCATCATCCAGATCTCTTTCTTTCGTGGGGCCGCGTCGTGGTCTCCACCTACACCCATAAGATCGATGGACTAACGGAGAGCGATTTTATACTGGCAGCGAAAATTGACCAAGTGTATTCGCGCTAGACCGCTTTACGTCCAATGGCGATGATCGACGTCGGATCCCACGGGAGCCGGCTATCGATTCTCCTCCACAGCCAAACCAATTTATTGAACACCCGCATGGGAAAACGCGATAATGTCGAGCGTTTTAGCACCCGCCCCGTCACGTACCAGCCGGGGCGCGAAATCCGGTTGAATTCTAAAATCCGTTCGACTTCGAAGCCGGCTTCTTCCATGCGGGCGCGCAATTCGGCGCGGGAATAGCGGCGATAGTGTCCCAACGCCGTATCGAGCGTTCCGAAGATCTCCTGTCCGCAAGGCACCAGCACGATCGCGCGGCCGCCCGGCTGCAGGATGGAATAGAGCCGTTTGAGCGACCCTTGGTCGTCCTTGACGTGCTCCAGAACGTTCAAAAAAACGACCGTGTCCACGTTATCCCGGAACGGCTCCAAATCCTCGGCGCTTTCCACGTCGCACTTTCGCACGTGCAGATTCGGGCGGTGGCGGAAGCCGTTACGCAGCCGTTCCAGATGCTCCGGTTCGATGTCCGTGGCGGCATAGTATTTCCGCCGGTGCGCCAATTGCCGCGTCAGGTTCCCCGTTCCCGCGCCAATTTCCAGCACGCGCTGGCCAACGTAAGGCGAAATTGTATCAGCCATCCACTTATTGAATTTTGGCGCGAGCGAGAGAGCGTCCAACACTTCGGGGCCGGCGTCCAGATAAAGATCGTTGGTGAAGCGGTACTTCGCGATCACCCAGACCGCCTCGAACGCGTCCTTCAAACCGATTTTCTTGCCCTGCTCGTAGGTGCGGCCGTGATAGCTGATGGCCGTTTCATAGATGCGGGCCTGCCGCCGGGCGAGCTTGATGGTAAGCTCCGGCTCGATGCCAAAACGATTGCTGCGAATCGGAATCGATTTCAACAACGACGTGCGAAACGCCTTGTAACAGGTCTCCATATCGGATAGATTGATGTCCGCGGCAATGTTGCAAACCGTCGTGAGCATCTTGTTCGCGAGCGAGTGCCAGAAGTAGAGCACGCGGCGCTCGCCCGAGGGCAGAAAGCGCGAACCGTAGACCACGTCGGCCTCGCCATCGAGAAGCGGCGCCAAAAGCTTCCCGTACTCGCGCGGGTCGTATTCGAGATCGGCGTCCTGAATCAAGCTGTACTCGCCGCGCGCTTGGCCAATTGCCGTGCGAATGGCCGCGCCTTTGCCCTGATTATGTTCGTGGTGGAAAAGCCGGATCACTTCCCGCTCCGGAGAACGGCTCGCCAGAAATTCCTGGACCGCTTCAGCCGACCCGTCCGTCGAGCAATCGTTCACCACGATGATTTCGCGCTCCATGCCTTCGGGCAGTGGCGCGTCCAGCACGCGTTCGAGCAGAGGTTGAATGAACTCCTCTTCGTTGTAAAGCGGGATCAAAATCGAGAGAGAAGTTTTTCGCGGGGACGTCAATCGAGGTCCTGTCATTTCAAAAAAGTGGGGAAGTGTACTGGTACGAGGCCCCCGCAACGCACACCGGAATTGAACCCGAAGAGATATTCACTAACCGCGGGCGATTCTGTAGGATCAAGCGATGGTGGCAGAATGCGGTGCGAAAATACGGCGGTTTTTTGGCGGCGTGGGGGTTCAGATTTTTCTCCTGGCAGCGGTTTGCGCGGTGGCGTCCGCCGGCTCGATCGATGTGAGTTCTCTCCATTATGTAACGCTCGGACACAATTCGGAGATGACGATCGAATTCGGCGTCGGCAACTACGGACTCAACAATCCGGGCGCATCGCCTTATCCCACGAACATCGGGTTTGAGCTGCTGGGACCGGGTCTGGCTTCGGCGAAAATGGCGCGGGTGCCCGGTTCATCGGCGTCTTATTTCCCGGGTTACGGTATCTCGGGAAGTCTCCGGTCGGTGGATGGAAGCACGGTGCTGCCGCTGATGGATACGAAGGCCGCCCGCTTGGGGCTTGGCGCCGGATCGCTCCTGGTCGGCGAAGGGTCCTGGCAGGGTGGGAGCGGCAACAGCCAGGTAGCTGTAATCAGCGCCTCGCGGGTGCTTACCCTGGCGCAATCGCAAGCTATATTCGGAGCAGACGCCTCGGCTTACATCGAATTGACGAATACGGGCGCGGATCTCACGATCGGCCTCGGCGACGGCTATAGTGTCCGCAACGCGGCGAGCGAGCCGGGAATTGCCGGGATGGGTAAGGTTCAGACGGCGGGCATCACCCGAAGCGTGGCAATCACGCAGGCGCCCGAGCCGGGGACCTGGGTGCTCTCGATCTGCGGTTTACTGGGGGTTCTCGCAATTGGGGCGCGCCGGAAAGCTGCTGTAAACTGAAACCGGATGGCAAGCAAATCGTTTCTCCTGAGCGAGGCACTGCGGGAATATCTCGCGTCGATGACGGCACCGGAGCCGGACATCCTGAAGCGATTGCGCGAAGAGACCGCGTCGCAACCCATGGCGATCATGCAGATCCCGCCGGAGCAGGGGCAATTTCTGGCGTTGCTAACGCGGTTGATGGGAGCGAACCGCACGCTCGAAGTTGGCGTTTTCACCGGATACAGCGCGCTCGCCGTGGCCCTGGCTCTGCCAGAGGACGGGAAGATCGTGGCGTGCGATGTCAGCGAGGAGTTTACGGCGGTCGCGCGGCGCTATTGGAAGGAGGCCGGGGTCGCCGGAAAAATCGATCTGCGGCTGGGCCCCGCGGCGGAGACGCTGCGGGATTTGATTGATCGAGGGAATGCCGGGACGTTCGACTTCGCTTTCATCGACGCGGATAAACCCTCCTACTGGACCTATTTCGAGCTTTGCCTGAAGCTGCTCCGTCCGGGCGGATTGATCGCCGTGGACAATGTCCTGCAAGAGGGAAAGGTGTCGGACCCGGCCAACGCCGACCCGAACACACTGGCTATTCGCGAGTTCAATAAGCGAGTACGGGACGACAGGCGCGTGGATGCTTGCCTGTTGCCCCTGGCCGATGGCTTGACCTTGGCGCTGAAAAGATGACGTGCCGGCCAGAACGACAGACGTAATCGTCATCGGCGGCGGCATTATTGGAATGTCGATCGCCTGGCGCTTGGCTCAACGGAAGCGCCGGATCGCGGTTCTCGAGGCTGGCGTTATCGGCGGTGAGGCGAGTTGGGCAGGTGCGGGAATGCTCGCGCCCGGCGGGGAGATCGAACAACGCTCCGCCTGGTCCGATTTCGCGCTCGAAAGCCTCCAACTCTATCCGGCATTTGCCGCTGAACTGGAATCGGAATCGAACCTCAAAATCGATTTCCGCAGGTCGGGCGCGAAGGACTTGGCATTCAACGAAGCCGAATGGGACGAGCTGACCGCCCGGGCGGCCCGGCAATCCGCCCTTGGGATCGACTCGTCACCGATCTCGGGGGAGCAAGCGCTTTTTTACCCCGGCGATGCCGTCGTAGACCCGCGCGATGTCGTCCAAAGCTTGCGGTGCGCATGCCTCGCACGCGGCGTGGAGATCCGCGAACACGAGGCCGTGACGCGGGTGGAAGCGCACCGCTCCGGCCAGGACGTTGACGTGCATTCGTCGCTGGGAAGATACG
>JALYXS010000006.1 GCA_030946965.1 Acidobacteriota bacterium | reverse complement strand
GCCCTGGCAATTACCGCCGTGACTTTTTCCGCCCCGGAAACTCTCTTCGGATTCGGTACAGCGCCCCGAAGGGCGGCGATTTCGGTTGGCGCGACGCTGTTTGCGTGCGCTTCCGCCGGACTGTTTGCCCGCGGCGGGAGGCTTCTCGATCGCGTGCTCTTCGATCGCCCCGATTACGCGACGGAACTGCGATCCACTTTCGACGCCATGGCGCGGGCGCCTGACCCGGATACGCTCGGCGCAATCGTATCCGCGCGCCTCGAACGGCTGCTCTCCGCCGAATTCGTCCACTACGAAAGCAAGGCCGATCAGGCCGCAAGTGTCGTGGTGCGAATCGGAATGCCGGACCGGACGCGCGGCTATCTCAGCCTGGGACCGCGGACGCGTGCGCAGCAATACCGTAGCGAGGATCTAAATTTCTTGGACGCAGTGGCCGCCCAGTTCGCCGGTCTGCTCGAAAGTTTCGCCGCGCGCGAACAAGAACATCTGGCCGCCACGGCCGAGCTGCGGGCCCTGCGCGCCCAGATCAATCCGCATTTCCTATTCAACGCGCTTAATACTCTAGCCGACATGGCTAAGGGGCAGCCGGAAACCGAACGCGCCATCTTAAATCTTTCCCGTATCTTCCGCTACACGCTCGATTCCACGCAGCGCGAGACGGTGGAGTTGGGCGAAGAACTTGCCGCCAACCGCGCCTATCTGGAAATTGAAAAAGAGCGCTTCGAAGACAAGCTGATATATCATATCGACGCACCGGAGGACTTGCTGAGATCGCCCATTCCCCCGATGCTGATTCAACCGCTGGTGGAAAATGCGATTAAGCACGGCTTGTCTCCGAAGGTCGGTAGCGGTACAGTTACCATCGCGGCGGCAAGGGCGGACAACGGCTTGCGCGTCACCGTGCGCGATGACGGGTTGGGCTTCAACCCTTCGAGAACAACGTGGAACGTGGGCCTGTCGAATGTGCGGGCGCGTATCGAGAAGAAAGGCGGACGGTTTCAAGTGGAATCGGAACCGGGTCTCGGAACGAAAGTGACTTTTTACGTTTTATGAGGGTGCTAATCGTCGATGACGAAAGGCGGGCGCGCGAGCGGATGGCGCGATTGCTCGGCGCGCTGCCCGATATTGAGGTGATCGGAGAAGCCGCTGACGGCCTTGCCGCGCTTGAGAGTATCGCGGCGCTGCGTCCCGATGCCGTTTTCCTGGATGTTCAGATGCCCGGTTTGAGCGGCTTTGAAGTGATCTCGCAATTACCCGCCGCTCGGCGTCCTTCGATCGTCTTCGTAACCGCCTACGACCAGTTCGCTTTGCAGGCGTTCGAGGTGAGCGCCGTCGATTACCTGATGAAACCGGTCGAGGAAGAGCGCCTGGCTCGAGCCGTAGCTAAGCTCCAGAATGCCGGCTCACTGCAAGGGCTCGATCGTCTGGATCGCCTGGTAACCGCGCTTGAAAAAGAGCATTCAATCCAGCGCGTGGTGGGGAAGAAGTTGCGCCAGTTGCATGTCCTTGCGATCGAAACGGTGGAAGCGTTCGTGGCCGATGAGGAACTCGTTTTCGCGATTACGGCGGAGGGGCGTTTTCTGGTGGAGAAAACTCTGCGCGAGCTCGAAGCGGCGTTGGATCCCGAACAGTTTGCGCGCGTCCACAAACAGGCAATCGTCAATCTCGGAAAGATCGCCGTGCTGGAACCGATCGTGAAAGGGGGCGCGACGGCGCGCTTGCAGAGTGGCGAGATTGTAGCGATCAGCCGGCGATACACAACGGACTTGCGCCGCAGGATCGGCTGGTGATCAGACGCGGAACGGATTGAAGCTCGTCGAGGTGTCGAACGCATCCACGCCCTCGCGGCGCTTCAGGAAATTCACCACTACGTATGTCATCGGCGTCGCTAAAACTTCGTACGCAACTTTAAACAGGTAGCCCGAAACGATCAGGTTCAAGATGGTGCCGATAGGCTGGTCGTAGAAGATGAACCAGACCACGATGACGGTGTCCACTCCTTGCCCAACCACGGTGGAACCGACGGTGCGCGTCCAAAGATATCGACCTTTGGTCAGCAGTTTCATCTTTGCGAGCGTGAATGAATTGGCGAACTCGCCCGCCCAGTAGGCCAGCAGACTGCCCGCGACGATTCGGGGAACCACTCCGAAGATCGCTTGGAACGCTTGCTGATTTTTGAATTCCGGCGCGGGCGGAAGCCAGATCGCGAAAACCCCCATCAGCGCCATGAGCACGGACGCGTAGAATCCCCGCCAGATCGCGCGCCGGGACGCCCCGTAGCCATAAACTTCCGTGAAGATGTCGCCGAATATGTACGTGACGGGGAAGAGAAATTGCGCGGCGCTAATACGGAACGGCCCGATGGCGGTGAACTTGGAGGCAATCAGGTTCGAGATCAACAGAACCACGACGAAGGCCTGAATCAGCATGTCCAGATAACGGAACTCTTGCCTTTCATGACCTCCGTCGTTAAAGCTCAATAGCGACAGTGTTTCCCACGACCCTATTATCGTGGCTCTGAGGGTCAATATAAAGTTGTGTTGGCGGCGATTCTAATTCCATCTATCCCTCGCTGCAAATCAGATTACTCGCCAGATAGTAGTTCCACATGCCGTCACTGCAATTCGGTTGTCCCGATCGTCGTCCGCCCTCGGTACGCTTGCTACCGAAAGCGTTCTCATGTGTCTCCCGATGCCGCCTGTTGCGGCGGTCAAGCCGGTAAGGCTCATGGATTATAATAACCCCGATCGATAACAAACAAGATGATGATTCCGGTTTTTGACTGGCCGATCTTCTGGACCAACCTGATCAAGGTGTCGGCGGCTTACGCGCTTGCATTGCCGGTCGGGTGGGACCGGGAATCCGAAGCGCACAGCGCGGGGCTGCGCACTTTTCCCATTGTCGCGATGGCGAGTTGCGGCTACCTGCTGCTCATGCCCGACATGACCACTCAATCGCGGGTGCTTCAAGGCGTGGTCACGGGTATTGGGTTTGTCGGCGGCGGCGCCATCTTGAAATCGGGAGATGCGGTGCGAGGAACGGCAACGGCGGCGAGCATTTGGAATACCGGCGTCATCGGCGCGGCGATTGCGATTGAGCGCTATGAAGTCGCGTTGATTTTGAGTTTGCTGAATCTGTTCACGCTCAAAGCGCTACTGCCGCTGAAGCGTAAGCTCGACGGACCACCGCCAAATTCGGAAAAGCGGACATGACCAAGCGCGTGGGAGTGACATATGGAGGCGGCGATACGATCGGGCCTTATACCCGGGCGCTCGAATCCGTGGGGCTGGAGGTTGTATTGATCTCGCCCGGCTGCCCCGCGTCCCTCGCGGGACTCGATGGACTGCTCCTGACTGGGGGCTGCGACGTGAATCCCGAATTGTACGGCGAGAAACCCCATCCCGAAACCGACGAGCCGGACAATGCCCGGGACGAACTGGAGGCCGGCTTACTGAAGCGGGCGCTCGAGCGCGATCTTCCCGTGCTTGCGATCTGCCGGGGCATGCAGTTGTTCAACGTGGTGCACGGCGGCACCCTGGTACAGCACTTGGACCGGTGCGACCGCCATCGAGTGAAAAACTGCGACCCGGTTCACGATGTGTCGACGGAAGCGGGGTCGCACTTAGCCGCGGCTTTGGGCGGCGAACCCGGGGGCGCGCCCGTGCACGTTAACTCCCGCCATCACCAGGGAGTGGGCCAGGTTGGCGAGGGCTTGGTTGTAACCGCCCGGGACGTCGAAGATGGGATGGTTGAAGGGTTGGAACGGCCGGACAAGCGGTTTGCCGTGGCGGTCCAGTGGCATCCCGAAGATCGGGCGCACGCGGACCCTATCCAAAAGCGTCTGTTCGAGAGATTCGCGGAATCTATGTAGGGCCAATGGAAGAAGGGCTGGGTAGAAGCGTTACTGCACGCGGAGGCGGTGGTGCTCGTTGGTCACCAAGCCGTCGAAAATGGCGAGCACTTGTTTCCGGTACATGTAAACGCGCTGCAGGTTTTCGCGGAAGGTATTTTCGAAATCGTTCGCTTTTAGCCACTTGTCGAGTAGCGTCCGAGGTACATCGATGTCCCGGCGCAACGCCTCGACGGAATGTCCGCGCAGGAACAGCCCATAAAAGAAGGCAGCCTCCCGTTGCGGGGCTAATGGGTCGAAATCGTCTCTCGCCGTCATTTTCGATCGCGCTTCAGCGAAAAGGCTAGTATAGCGGGCGTTTCAAGACCCGGCAAGTGGCCTAAAGTTGTAAAGAATTTCCTCCGATCCACCATTCGGCTTCGAAAATGTGCGATAACCAAAAATGCACAAATTTTAATCCCGCTGTTCCGCGCGGATAAACCGGGCGTCGCCTTACGACGCATTTCCTATAAATACATTCCTCTTAAGGACTTAACGTTTAATGCAATCATCCGATAACGCTATACCTTTATTCCGAAAAATTCCTTTCACCTTCGTTTTGTGTATCCTGGCGGTAGTTTTTTCGGCACGCCCCGCGGCAGCCCAACCGTTTGCGTATGTCGTCAGCGTTGGCAGCAGCACGGCGGCAGTGGTCAATACCGTCAGCAATACGGTTGTCGCCACGCTAACCATCCCCGGCGGGCTAACCGGAGC
>JALYXS010000735.1 GCA_030946965.1 Acidobacteriota bacterium | reverse complement strand
AATCGTAACAATCGGCTTGAGAAAATTAGGTAATAACAAGGAGAAAATATGAGAAAAATGTTCCTGGCTTCGCTGGTATTGGCCAGTGTGAGCCTGACTCTCGCCGCCGCGGACCAGGTTTTGATCAACGCTGCCGGCGCAACGTTCCCCTACCCAATGTATTCGAAGTGGTTCGATCAATATCACAAGATGCATCCGGAGATTCAGATTAATTACCAGTCGATCGGTTCGGGCGGCGGCATCAAGAGCGTTACGGAAGGCACGGTTGATTTCGGCGCCAGCGACGGCCCGATGACCGAAGAGCAGATGAAGCAGTTTGCGGAAAAACGAAAAACATCCATCCTGCACTTTCCAACGGTTTTGGGCGCAGCGGTCGCGTGTTACAACGTTCCGGGCGTTAAAGGCGACTTGAATTTCACGCCAGAAGCATTGGCTGGAATCTTCCTCGGCAAAATTACAAAGTGGAACGATCCCGAGATACAAAAAAATAACTCGAACGTGAAATTGCCGGCCAACGACATCGTCGTGGTGCATCGCTCTGAAGGCAGCGGAACGACATATGTCTGGTCCGACTATCTTTCAAAGGTTAGCGACGAATGGAAATCGAAAGTCGGACGCAACACCTCCTTGAAGTGGCCGGTGGGTTTGGGCGGGAAGGGCAATGAGGGCGTCACGGGCCAAATTCAGCAAACGCCAAATTCGATCGGGTACGTGGAGTTGATTTACGCGATACAAAATAAGCTGGCTTACGGACGTATCCGCAACTCTTCGGGAGACTTTGTCAAAGCGGGCCTCACGAGCGTCAACGCGGCGGCCGCGAGCGTGGCGTCTCAAATGCCTGACGATTTTCGGGTATCCATCACCAATTCTGTAGGGAAGGCGGCTTATCCGATTGCGACATTTACCTGGTTGTTGATTCCAGAGAATATACCTGATCGCGCCAAGAAGAAGGCGATTGTGGAATTTTTGAACTGGATGTTAGGAGAAGGGCAAAACATGACCGAAGCGCTGGACTACGCGCGACTGCCGAAGCCAGTCATTGCGAAAGAATTGAACGCGATTAAGAAAATTCAGTAAATGTCGAGCTCCGCAAACGCCGTGGCGGTCCGCACTCCGGGGCGGGCAAATTCTTTTGGAGCCCGTCTTCGCAGCGGAGACGAGGCAACATATCTGCTCACGGCGACTTGCGCCCTGAGCATTGTCGCGATCACGGTGCTGCTGGTTTATGAACTTTTCTTGAACTCGACTCTCTCCCGGCACAGATTTGGATTGAGCTTTCTATTCACGTCGACTTGGGACCCGGTAGCGGGCCAGTTTGGCGCACTGCCATTCATCTACGGCACCGTGGTTACGTCGGCGCTCGCGCTGCTCATCGCCGTTCCGCTCGGGGTAGGCGCCGCGATATTTCTGGCGGAAATGGCTCCGCCCCGCATTTCCGGCATACTTACATTTCTGATCGAACTGCTTGCGGCTGTGCCGAGCGTTATTTTCGGTCTCCTCGCAATCTTTGTTCTGCTTCCGATGTTGAGAGTTATCGAGCCCGGGTTGCGAGCGACGCTTGGCTTTCTGCCGATCTTAAAAGGGCCGTTTTACGGCGTTAGTCTTTTGTCGGCAGGAATCATTCTTGCAATTATGATCGTCCCGTTTGTAATTTCGATATCGC
Source organism: Acidobacteriota bacterium (assembly GCA_030946965.1). Classification (GTDB taxonomy): domain Bacteria; phylum Acidobacteriota; class Terriglobia; order Bryobacterales; family Bryobacteraceae; genus JALYXS01. Next base: position 7,250 of record JALYXS010000735.1, on the reverse strand, counting down.
GCGAAGTGTTACTGGGCGTTCCGAACGAGCAACGGGAAGCGGCGCTGGCCCTAGGCGCAACTAAATGGGAAGCGGTCTGGCAGGTAGTGGTTCCTTTCGCGCGAAAGGGAATCACAGGGTCGATTTTCCTCGCCCTCGCGCGAGCGCTTGGCGAAACTATGGCCGTTACCATGGTGATTGGCAACGATCCAAGAATCCGGGCGTCTCTATTCGCTCCGGGTTACTCGATCGCGGCGGTAATCGCAAATGAGTTTGCCGAAGCGACGGGCGATCTCTATGTATCCGCCCTTATTGAACTCGGACTGGTGCTTTTTGTGCTAACGATCGTAATCAACGGCATCGCGCGATTGTTGATTCTAACAACAACCAGCAAGGCGTCCGGCCAATGAGGCTGCCCAAGACGGATTCGATCCGCCGCAAGACGATCAATGCGGTGATGTTCGGCGTTACGGCGATTTGCGCGTTAGTTTCGGTGAGTGTCTTGTTGTTCATCCTCGGCTACTTGGTTTGGCACGGGGGGACCAGCCTCAGTTGGAATTTTTTCACCAAACTACCGACACCGGTGGGTGAACCCGGCGGAGGCATGGCAAACGCAATTGTGGGCAGCGGGAAGATAATCCTCCTAGCGACGGTACTTGGAGTGCCAATCGGATTTCTAGGCGGGGTTTATCTGGCGGAGTTCGGTGGCACGTTCTTTCCCTTCGTTGTGCGATACACGACGGATTTGCTGAACGGGGTTCCGTCGATCGTAATCGGCATCTTCACTTCTATCTTGATTGTGCTTCCTCAAGGACATTTTTCGACTTTTGCCGGCGGAGTGGCTCTTGGCATAATGATGATTCCGATTGCCGTTCGCAGCACTGAAGAATTCCTGCGGGCCGTTCCCAATTCTTTACGGGAAGGCGCTCTGGCGCTGGGAGCCAGCAAGTCTAAAACCGTTCTGACGGTGGTGATTCCGGCGGCGATACAGGGTATTGTCACAGGCATCATGCTCGATATCGCCCGCGTGGCGGGAGAAACGGCTCCGCTCCTGTTCACCAGCTTCGGCAATCGGTTTTGGAGCCCAGGCTGGAATTTGATAAATGATTCGGTGACTTTTTTGATCTACACGTACGCCGTCGCGCCCTACGAGGATTGGCATCGTCAGGCGTGGTCGGCGGGTTTTGTGTTGTTGACCATGGTTCTTATGATCAACGTTGTGGCCCGATTGGTCGTATCGCGAGGCGGGCACCCCCACAGATAACGTGAAGGTAAGATAATGCTATCGAATTCCGTAAACAAGGTGAGCGATCCCCAGGTAACAATTCCGCCGATGCCGGAAAGGCCGGTGTCAGCCAGCGCCACGCCAAAGCTGGCTACTTCGAAGCTGAATTTTTTCTATGGGAGGTACCAGGCGCTTTATGAGATTGATCTCAGGGTGGAGTCCAACCGCGTCACTGCCTTCATAGGCCCTTCGGGCTGCGGCAAGTCCACATTTCTACGCACCCTGAATCGAATGTATGAAACCGTGCGCCAAACGCGCGTTGAGGGGGAGATCCTGCTCGAAAACGAAAGCATCTTCGATTTCGATCTCTCGGAGCTGAGGCGGCGCGTGGGTATGGTATTCCAGAAATCGAATCCGTTTCCCAAATCCATCTTCGACAACGTGGCTTATGGGCCTCGGATCAATGGTTTTCACCGGAAGTCCGCCCTGCGGGAAGTGGTGGAGAAAAGTTTACGCCGGGCCGCCCTATGGGACGAAGTGAAAGATAAACTTCACCAATCGGCCTATTCGCTTTCAGGCGGGCAACAACAGCGGTTGTGCATCGCGCGCGGCTTGGCGGTCGATCCCGAAGTGCTCTTGTTAGATGAGCCGTGCTCGGCGCTGGATCCAATCGCGACCGCCAAGATCGAAGAGCTTCTTTTCGAGTTGAAGAAGGACTGCACGATCGTCATCGTCACTCACAATATGCAGCAGGCGGCGCGAGTGGCAGATTTTACGGGCTTTTTTCTGCTTGGCAAATTGATCGAGTTCGACGAGACGAAAAAGATTTTCTATAAGCCCGCCAAGAAGGAAACCGAAGATTACGTGACGGGCCGGTTTGGTTGAGGTTAAGAATACATGCGGCATTTCATACAGGAATTGGACCGGCTCAAGAACAAGCTTCTCGAGATGAGCTCGCTGGTTGAATCGGCGGTGTACCGGAGCGTAACCGCGGTTGTCGAGAAGGACGAAGCTCTTGCCAACGAGGTTTTCCGGACTGAATCGCGCATCAACCAGATGCAAATTGAAATTGACGGACTCTGTATCGATTTGCTGGTGCTGCAGCACCCGGTAGCTGCGGATTTGCGGCTCACGACGGCCGTGCTAAAGATCAACACGGACCTGGAGCGCATGGGCGACCTGGCGGTGAGCATTGCCAAGCGCGCCGTATCGCTGATTCGCGAGCCGGTGATCAAACCGATGATCGATATTCCGCACGTAGCGGCGCTAGTGCAATCGATGGTGCGGAAGAGTCTCGATGCTTTTGTTACGCGCGATGCGGACCTGGCGCGGAGCGTGCTCGCTTCGGACGACGCCGTCGATAGTTTGCGGACGGCGAGTTACCACGAACTGATTAGTTTCATGGAAGAAGATCCGAAAAATATCCGGCAGGCGATCGATCTGCTATCCGTTGTGCGGAATTTGGAGCGGATTGCGGATCACTCGACTAATATTGCGGAAGACGTTCTATTCTTGACGCAGGGGATTGACGTCCGGCATCACGCCGAAGCCCGCTGAGCCGGGTTGGATACAATCGAAGATTCTATTGGTAGAGCACAAATTTAGTCTTGCGTTAGCCGCCATTCTATTTGCTATCGGACCTGCGTCGGCGCAATTGGATACGGCAGCCTGGAAACGAGTCAAGGTCTTCAAAGATAATAAGGCCATAGTCAACGTCGTCGACGTCGATCCGTCCTGGAAGCGACTCCTATTTAAATGGTCTTGCCCCTGCGACGCGGACCGAATGCTTTTGCTGACTTCACGAGGATTTGAGAGAACCGCTCATCCTCTCGCGCGCAAGCAGATCGCAATCGATCCAGAAGGTGAGGTGACTTTCGATGTCCCGGACGGCGCGGCAACACTCACCATTTCCATGTACGGCAAACACTGCGGCTCGTCGATGGAAGTGGAAGTGCTTGCGCCGATATTTCCCGCTGGAGCGGAAACCACGTTCGATTTCCGCAAAACGAAATGGGGAATGGCGAAAGAAAAAGTAATTGCTGGGGAAGGGTCGCCCACTAGTGAAACTAGTGGCCGTCTGGTCTATGTGTTACAGGTTGCGGGTTTGAAATCGGCGCTGAACTACGATTTCGAAGACGGGCGGTTGGCGAAGGCGGAATATGTACTGTTGGAAAACTATTCGGAGCCGAGCCAATACGTAGTAGCGGGCGCGGTGTGGCTCGATGCCTTGAAAGAGAGGTATGGCGAATCCAAGCAGGAGACCCGCTGGTTGAGTAACGCTTACCGGGCGGACGAATCCAAATACGCTACCGCTATTGCGGCAGGGGACCTCGTGGTGAAGAACATGTGGCAAACGGAGCGCACTCGGATTACGCACGCGATAACCGGTAGCAACGGCGAAATTTCAGTGAGAATTACTTACATCGGCAGGCAAGCGCAGTCGCATTCCCGGGACAGCGTGGTCACTCTATCGCGACAAGACGATCCTGCATCTCCCCGGTGACGCGCGCGGTTGTGTCGTCGATAAACATGTTGATTTCGGATCGGATGCCGAACGTATCGAGATAGATCCCAGGCTCAATGGAAAAACATGTCCAAGGTATCAACTTTCGATCATCATGTGTTTCTAGGTTGTCCATGTTCGCGCCATTGCCATGGACGTCACGTCCGATTGAATGTCCCGTGCGATGCGGAAAATCTGCCCCGAAACCTTTACTCTCAATGTACTCTCGCGCGGCATCGTCGACCTCGAAACCCCGAAGGGTCTCACCGGCGGCAACGGCCTTCTTAACCCGCCCAATGGCGCGGTTACGGGCTCCCGTGACGATATCGAATACGTTCTCGATTGCCGAAGGCGGATTCGCACCGCAGTAACCCGTCCATGTGATGTCGTAGTAAACGGCGTCTGCCACGTCCAGTTTTGCCCACATGTCCATCAGCACGAAATCGCCTTTCACAATTGGCCCGGAATGAGTTGAATCGGGCTCGTAATGAGGATTTGCGGCATTTGCATTGACTCCGACGATAGGTCCATGATCGGTGAATAGACCTTCGCGAGCGAACTGTTCCAAGATGAACCGCTTCACGGCTAGCTCATCGATACGGGTTCCGGCCTTAAGCTGCTCCCCGATAAAACGGAAAGTGCCGGCGCGAATCAAATCGACCCTGCGACCCGCTTCCAGGTGGCTAGCGAGACCATCGGCATCGAGTCTCGCTTCGAAATATTGGATTAACTCTCCCGAGCTGACGACCTCCACGCCTGTTTGCCGGACTAGATCGAGTGTTCCGGCATCGACCATCGAGACGTAAGGAATTTTGCAATCGGGCGAATACTGCATTGCGATCCGGCGGGAACCCGTAAGGAGGCGTCTCAAACCATCGACCTGCTCTTGCCAACTGGAGTAACGAATTCGATCGCCTGGAAGCTTTGCTAGCATTCCGGATTCGATCCGGTGAACCAGGCCCAGCGGGTCGCCAGTCGCTGGAATCCAGTAATACCATCGCCGCGTCACAAGCCGTGGCGGAGAGAAGCCCAGGACACGGTAAGCAAGGGGATCGCGCTCGTGGTGGTCGAAAAATAGCCAGCCATCGATTTGATATCGCCGCAATTGATCTTGGATTTCGCCGAGTTTCATAATTTTCGCGTTCAGCGCATTTTTCGAATACTCTTGCGACATCCCGTGGAACGAAGTAAATTTTGAGTGATTGGTCTTGCCCGCTAGGATTCCCGCTGTTTCTGCCACGTTACTTCCGACCGCAAATTCACAACACCGGCCGCTTCCCGCTGGGCGACCACGTCGAACGCAAGTACATCGTCGAGCCAATCGTGACTCGACCCGTCCGATTCCTGAGTTGCAACTGTGAGCGTATACTGTTGCGGCGTCAGCCAGCAAGCGAATCGGAATTCAACAAGCAGTTCCTCCCCCGGGCAGACAGTTCCCAGCGGAATCTGCTCCACGCGGGTGTTTGTGCCGTAAACGTCCATTCCAATCCGTGTCCGGATCAGAATTCCCACCATCGGATCGGTCTTCGTTTCATGAAAGAGGCTCCGTACTCGCACCGTAATCGTCTGACCGCTTTCGACGATGGTACAGCGCTTACCTTCATCATTTGATAACGAAACGCCCACGATCTCGCAGGCTCGGTCTCCGTGGCGGAAACTGGCGGGAACGCGTGCCTCGCGATGCTGTTCTTCTCTTTTAAAGTTTTCCTGTTTCTCAAGTACTAACCCGATATAACGGTCGATTACATGCTTTGGATTGCCGGCAGCCTCCATTCGTCCGTTGAGCAAAAATATCGCCCGGTTTGAGAGTTGCTTAACTAGTCCAAGGTCATGCGATACGAACAAAATGGTCGTTTTTTTCTCTTTCAATTCTTCGAATTTCCTGATGCAGCGATTGGCGAAGACCGCGTCGCCCACGGCGAGAGCCTCATCCACTATGAGAATCTCAGGCTCGACGTGAATTGCCGCGGCAAAGGCGAGCCTGACATACATTCCACTTGAATATTCCTTTACAGGCCTATCGATGAATTTTCCGATCTCGGCGAAGGCTTCGATTGAGGACAGTGCGGTTTCCATTTTACCGCGGCTCAATCCCATAATCTCGCCATTCAGGATTACGTTTTCCCTGCCGGTAAACTCCGGATTGAATCCAGCGCCTAATTCGAGCAGAGCCGCGACACGCCCACGCGTCACTATTCGACCGCTCGTCGGCTGTAGGATCCCGCTGATGATTTGCAAGAGTGTACTTTTGCCGCAGCCGTTCGGTCCGATCAAGCTTACGATTTCACCTTTCTCAACGGAAAAAGAAATATCCGTTAGTGCCCAGAAGTCGGAATGGAGAGTTGTGGAACAGAAGGGAAATATTTCACGCAGACGATCGAAGGGGTTTCGATAGAGGCGGTAAAGCTTGGAAACATTTTGAACAAGCAGCACGAGTCACTTCAAACGATAGCGTGACCTGCGCCAACAACACAACATTAGCGTCTTCCAGCCCCTAGCAGCCACTCACAGGCGAATGATTACGGTGAGATCTTTTCCTGGAACCGAGCTTCCCACGGCCATAATGTCAAGACTTAGCCTATCACCGCTGTTAAGCGGCGCCAAGCCTGAGCCATCGACAACCGAAGAAGTCCCAATCCCGGGGGCAAACGTGAGCGAACAGTAAAGCCTTCCGTTCAGGTTGACGTTCATTTGAACGCCGGAACTCTGCGGAGCTTCGTTCAAAATTGCGTATATATCTCTGATCGCGTGTGCCGTATCGACAACGATGTCGGGTGCGGCATTGGTCTGGCTTGCGAGATACCCGGCAATCTGAAACGAGAACTGACCACCTGACAGGGTTCGCAGCCCATAATCCACGGCGTTTGTAAACGGCAAGAAAACGATCGGGCTGTTGCCTTGTGAGTTCGATACGAACAGTTCGGCGCTTACAATCCTTACGTTTGGAATCGAAAATGGATATATCCAACTGCCGCTTGAAGGGCTGCCAAAAAAATTTCTGATAAACGGAACGATTGCGACTTTGCTGTTTAGGCCGTAGACAACAGCGCCGGCTGCGTGTCCCGCCGCGTTTGTCCCTTGCGCCGCCCTCGTGACCTGATACTGCGACCCTGCATTCAGAACATCTTCCACCAGCATGATTTCCGAATCGATCTGAATGAGGCTGTTTTGGGGCGCCGTTCCCGGGATGCTCAAGTTGACCACGCTATCTTGATCGGCCACCGCGGAATTAATTGCCAATGCCGGCTTCCCGCTTAGCTCATCGACGTAGTGCAGGGTATACGTGCCTGCGGATATCGTCGCCGTGTTCTTGAGATTAGAAAATGCAACTGCTCCGAAATCAACCGTGCCGCCGCGATCTCGCGCTAGTCCCAAACTAAAAACCGGTGCCGGGGGAACGTCTTCGTCCGCCGACTTGATCCCAGCTCCCCCAATGAGCCACCTGGTGAGGGGCGAAATTTCGTACGCGCACTCCATATCGTTCACATTCGCCGAGCGGCCTGAAATCTCGACGATAGCCCCGGCGCGATTCGGAATCTCAAA
>JALYXS010000730.1 GCA_030946965.1 Acidobacteriota bacterium | reverse complement strand
ATAGGCGCGCTCTTCAGCCTGCCTTTTATTGCCGCGTTCCCGGAAAGGCGCGCGCGGTTGCTCATTGGGCTGCTCGGCACGTTTTTTCTGATCGCTTTAGCACCCCAGGTTTGGCATAGTCCGCACTACGCAGCCCCGGCCACCGGGCTGGTATTCCTAATTATTACGTTCGGGATGAATCGCTTGCGCGCGTGGACCATCTTGGGACGCCGGATCGGCCCGTGGTTGTCGCGGACACTTGTCCTAGCCAGCCTGATTTTCATGTTGAGAATCGGTAGCGTTCACGCGGCGCGCGATCCCGGCAGCCGCTGGAGCGGATGGGCAAACCAGGTTGGCTATTTCAACCGGGAACCTGTTCTGCGGCAATTGGCGCCCGGCCAAAGGTACTTGATTGTCGTGCGATATGGGCCACGTCACGATCCTAATCAAGAATGGGTTTATAACGACGCCGACATGGAAAATGCGCGCGTGATTTGGGCGCGGGATAAAGGTCCACTCAATAATGGCGAGCTACTCCAGCATTTCCGCGGCCGCCAAATCTGGCTATTGGAACCGGACAACACGCCTCCTTGGCTGACACTCTACAAGGACCCTTCATGATCACCTCCGGGCAGGAGCGTGATTTCTACGATCGTCAATACGCGCAATTTTTGGCGCTGCCGGATCACGCGCTACGCATCGATCGCAAAGTATTGGAGAACAACATCGAGAATCCCGCTCAGCCGTTTTATGAACGCCGCCTTCTATACCGCGCTACCATGCGGGCGCTCGAAGCGGAACCGCTGCGCGGGAAAAAGGTGCTCGATTACGGCTGCGGTCCGGCGGATTTCGGCTTGTGGATGGCGACCGAGGGCGCCGACGTTACGCTGCTCGACCTCTCGCCCGCCGCAATTGAGCTCGGGTCGAAGCGCGCGCAAGCGTCCGGCGTGATGATCCGCGGAATTGCAGCCGATGCCGCGCGCCTCATCATGTTGCGCGACGCGGAATTCGACCTTGTCTTCGCCTGCGCCGCGCTTCACCACACGCTGAAGTATCCCGGCGCGGCGGACGAGCTTGCGCGCATCATGAAGCCGGGCGCGCGCCTGGTGCTGTGTGAAACATGGGGCGGCAATCCCGTGCTCAACGCCGCGCGCAGGCTCCGCGCCGCGATGGCGGGTCAAGCGGAAGAGCAGGGCGAAGAAATCATTCTTTCGAAGAATGAATTGAAAACGCTCGAACCGCATTTCGACGATCTTGACGTGGAAACGCTGAATCTGCTGGCAATGGGCAAGCGCGTTCTGCGGGGACGCTTCCACCAGAGTTGGGCCCGGGCGCTCCAGCACGCTTTGGAGGTTATGGATTTCGGGCTGCTCGCGCTAGCGCCGCCGCTGCGAAATTGGTGCGGGGAGGCCGTCATCACGGGTTGCCGGCGCTAGCCGTAGATACTGGTCCAGATCAACGCCATGGTGAGGACGATCATCACCACGCTCGTAGTCCACGCGATCAGGTTGCCCCAGAAATGATTGCGGTACTCCCCCATGAGTCCCCGATTGTTCACCAGCAGCAGCATGAACGTGAGCACAAACGGCAGTAGAATCCCATTCGCCACCTGCGAGAACAAGATCACCTTTAATAGCGGGAGTCCGGGAATCAGCACGAACCCGGCGCCGCAGACGATCAGCGCCGTGTAGAGGGAATAGAATAGGGGCGCCTCGCTAAACCGGCGGTCGATACCCGATTCGAAACCCAACCCTTCGCAAACGTTGTAGGTGGTGGCGAGTGGCAAAATGGCCGCGGATAGCAGCGAGGCGTTTACCAATCCGATGGCAAACAGCAACGATGCAAACCGGCCGGCGAAAGGCGCCAACGCGCGGGCTGCATCCCCGACGTCCGTTATCTCGCGGTGATTCGAGTGATAAATCGTCGCGGCGCACGCCACAACGATGAAGAACGCAATTACATCGGTGACCACGCACCCCAGAATTACGTCGATCCGGCACAGGCCGTAGTCCCTTTTCGTGACACCCTTCTCCACGACGGAAGCCTGAAGATAGAACTGCATCCAAGGCGTAATAGTGGTACCGATCAGGCCGACGATCATCACGAGATACGATGGGTCCTTATTGAACTGCGGCACGATCGTGTCGTGGAGGGCCTTATTCCAATCGGGATGCGCGAGAATTGCGGAAATCGGATAAGTGAAATAGATGAGCGAAAGAATTAACATCAGCCGCTCGACCGGTTTGTAAGACCCGCGCACGATCACCAGCCACACGATTGCGGCCCCGATCGGGACAGCGGCGTACTTGCTCATTCCGAAGATCCCCATTCCCGAGGCGAGACCCGCAAATTCCGCCGCAATATTCCCCAGGTCCGCGATCCCCAGCACAAGCATCGTGAAAAACGTCATCCGCAGCCCGAACTCCTCGCGGATGAGGTCGGATAGCCCTTTGCCCGTGATTGCGCCCATGCGCGCCGCCATCTCCTGCACAACGATCAGGGCGACCGTGGTGGGGATCAAGGTCCAGAGCAGCGCGTAGCCAAACTTCGCGCCCGCCTGCGAATAAGTAAGGATGCCGCCTGGGTCGTTGTCGACGTTGGCGGTAATAAACCCTGGGCCCAGGATGGCGAAAAGGGCGGCGAAACGGAACCGGAGCGCGCGCAACGGCGCGATATGGGTGCGCGTCCGGGGGTGCCTGGGGCCGGAGTATGGCTGAGTATCTTTCGGCATCTACCTAGCGCGTTTTACACAGCATACCGTTCCGGCGCACGCGAAACTGTCTTGCCTCCCGCCTGGCGAGTTCATCGCAAACGGCAATTCGGGTGATTTGACACTGTTCATTGGGCGTTCCGCTGCTGGGACCGTGATGGGAATTCTCGATCCCGGTTCCGGCCGCGGGGTTGACAAAGCCCGCCTAACGCGCCAAATAAAGATGAATCTCTCGATTTAAGAACGATAAACGTAACACGTGCCGAGCCTTTCAGTATTTGGGCGAAATTTGTAAGGTTGTCAAATAA
>JALYXS010000725.1 GCA_030946965.1 Acidobacteriota bacterium | reverse complement strand
GGCATGCCTGCACGACCGCAACGAATTTCTGATGAGCCGGCATTACGAAATCACGCACATCGTCGATCGCGTCGGCGGCGGCGATTCTTTTGCCGGGGGTTTAATCTACGGACTGCTTACGCTCGGTTCGCACCAGGACGCGCTCGAATTCGCGGTGGCCGCGTCGTGCCTGAAGCATTCCATTCCCGGAGATTTCAACCGCTTCACCGCGGATGAAGTGAAAGCGCTAGTCACGGATGGGGGATCGGGACGCGTGCAGCGCTAGCACGCTACCAAGGGCTCTGCGGCAGCGCGGCAATTAATTGCCGCGTGTACGGATGCTCCGGCCTTTGAAAAATCTGCTCTGGCGTTCCGCATTCCACAATCTCGCCTTTATGCAGGATCGCCACGCGATGGCACAAGCTGGCGATCGAAAGCAGGTCGTGCGAGATATAAAGGATCCCCATGTGCAATTCTCCATGCAGTCTCGCGAAGAGCTGGAGGATCTCCGATTGGGTGATCACATCGAGCGCGCTGGTCGGCTCATCGGCGATCAACAGCGGCGGGTGGTGCAGAATCGCCAAGGCAATTAGCACGCGTTGCGCCAGGCCCACGCTGAGCTGCCGCGGATAACTTCGCAGGAGCGCCTCGTCCCCCGGCAGGCTCACGCTTTTCAAGACGTCGAAGAGGCGCTCTCTTCCGGGCGGACCATTCTCGTGCGCTCGCCAGGCTTCCGCTAGCTGCGTCCCAATCGTCAACGCCGGGTTCAATGACGAGAGCGGGCTTTGCAACACCAAGCCGATCTGCTTCCCACGCACATGCCGCATCTGTTTTTGGGTGAGTGGCATCAAGTCCCGGCCATCGAGCAGCACCTGCCCCGAGGTCTTCGCGCCTTTGCCGTCCAGCAGCTTTAAAATCGCAAGCGCGATGGAGCTTTTGCCGGCTCCGCTCTGTCCCACCAGGCCCAGCACTTCGCCACGTTCCACTTCAAGCGAAACGTCGCGCAGCACGCCGGACTTTCCGGGGTAATCCACGGTCAGATGCAACAGCTTCAACATCTGCTACTGGAAGCGAATCTTGTCGGCGTTCCAATAAGTCTGCGGCCGCAATGCCACCGGATTCACGTTTCGCAACTCCGTGGACACGGCCGAGAGCGCGTTCTGATTCACCAGATAGATGAATGGCGTCTCGTCACGCGCAATTTCCTGCACTTTATCGAAATAGGTCTTGCGCTTGTGCAGGTCAAGTTCCGCGGCTTGCGCGCGCATCAACCGGTCGATCTCGGCCTCCCACGGCGTGCCCGGCGTTTTCTGATTGGGATTCCACTGGTGATTGCTCGACGAACTCAGCCACACGTTCATCTGCTCATTCGGATCGGGATCGACGTTGACCAACCCAAGCAGGCAGGCTTCGTAATCGAAGGTTTTCGTCATCCGTTCGATCAACGATGGGAAATCGAGTGTCACTATGTTCAGGTGAATGCCAATCTGTGACAGATCTTGTTGGATCATCGCGGCCATGCGCGCGCGGTTCGCGTTGCCCGAGTTGGTGACCAGGGAGAATTCCACTTCGTGTCCCTCGCGATCGCGCAAGACGCCGCCCGTCAGCCGGAATCCGTCCCGTTCCAGCCGCTTCAACGCGCCAGGCACGTCACGCGCTTGCGGTTTGAGCGATTGATCGAACCAGAATTTATCGGCCGGAGATACGGGGCCAAGCGCCGGATGCGCGTGGCCGCGGTAGACCACGCGGCAGATATCGTCGCGGTTGATTGCTTCGGAAACAGCGCGGCGGAATCCTTGCGTGCGGAACCAAGCCTTTTTATACACGGGCAACGGCGCGGCCGCAACCTGGTTGAACCACATGAAATCGGAATCGTAGGAGGGTCCGGCGTCGTGAAGTGTATCCTTGCGGCTCGCGGATAGAGTGTCGTACAACTCCGGGTCCACGCTGTTGATCAGATCGATCTCTTTGCGCCGGAATCTCAGCGCTTCAGTATCGCGATTCTGCTGAATATCGAGGCGAATCGAATCCAGATACGGGAGTTGCCGCCCCTGTTCGTTCTTCTTCCAATAGTGCGAATTCCGCTTCAAGAGAATATACGCCCCGCTCTTATGCTCGTCCACGTAAAAGGGTCCGAGCACAGCCATCTCTTTCCGGGGCGATTGCGACGACATAATTGCGACCTGATCGAAGAGTCTGTCCGCGCCGGCGACGGCGGCGGGAAAGGTCACCGTGATTTCGTTCACGCCAGTTACGCGCGTCACCACCGGCCCGGAATCGGAGCGAAAGGAATCTCCGGTGGGTGAATGCAGCGCGGGGTCCATCAACGTTCGCATGGTGAACGCGGCATCTTCGGCGGTGAACGGAGTTCCATCCGAAAAGACGAGGCCTGGGCGAAGTTGAAAGGCGATCTTCCGTCCGCCGCTTGAAACCTTCCAGGAGGTCGCAAGCTCCGGTTCCAACTGTTGCGTCAGGCGATTTACGCGAATCAGCACTCCGCCGGTAAGATAGCGGATCGCCTCGCCGGATTCCTCTTCGACCAGTGCTGGATTGAAGGTCTTGGGCTCGGAATGGATGCAGAACCGGAGTTGGCCGCCTACCGGGCCGGACGCGGCGTAAGCCGGCAAGAGTGCGAGGCAAGCGCCCCAGGAAAATCGTCGAATGCGAGTCATTGAGAAGTGTCTTTCTCCGAAAGAACCAAGTGGAAACAGCTAACCACCACTAACAGCAGCAGCACGGGCGCGAGGCGCCACGGGTTAGCGAAAACGGATGGACCTTTTTCGAGTTGCGTGAGCAGGTTTCCCCAGGAAGGCAGCGGCTCGGCGACACCCAATCCGAGGAAGCTGAGATTCGCCTCGCTCAGGATAAACACAGGGATCGCAATCCCGAATTGCGCGAACAACACCGGCCTTAGGTTGGGAAGCACATGGACGAACAAAAGGCGGTAGCCGCCGGTTCCACAAGCGCGGGCCTGCAACACGAAATCGGCATCGCGCAACATCCGGGCGCCGGCGCAGACCACGCGCGCCGAGGCCGCCCACCCGAGCGAGCCGAGTAGCAGAAACGTAATCGTCACGGACCAGAGTGGGGGGACGTTCAGCGGTAGCATCGCGCGGACGGTAAGCAGCAGGAACAGCCAGGGAAGGGAAAGGAACAGATCGGCCGCGCCGAGCGCGATCCGTTGGGGCCAGCCTCCGGCATAGCCGCCGATTCCGCCGATGAGCGCGGCTAATAGTGTCGCGATCAACGCGGCTGCGGGCGCGAGGAGGAGCGAAACCCGGCTTCCATGGAGCAGACGCGAGAGTTGGTCGCGCCCGAGTTCGTCCGTCCCCAGCGGAAACCGCGCGGAAGGGGACGCCTCCGGAAAATCCCGGAATTGCATCGCATAGGGAGCCGGGGCGAGCCAATTCGCGCCCAAGGAGATCGCGAAAATAGCTATCAAAAAACCCCAGGCTAGGGACCGCAAACGCCCGGTCATCGAGCCGGTTCCGCGGCCTCGATAGCCAAATCCGAGGCCGCATTTGCCGAGAGCGTGACGGCGGTAACGACAAGCGTGAGGCCAGCGAGGATAGGCAAATCCCGTCCCAGCGCGGCTTGCCAGGCGAGCTGCCCTAATCCAGGAGAATCGCAGACCACCTCGATCGGAATACTCGCGCCAAAAGCGATGCTGACCGACACTCCCGCCAATGCCAGAATCTGAGGAGCGGCGGAGGGAAGCACGTGCCGGTAAAATATGCGGCCTTCCGCCAATCCTCTCGCGCGGGCGGCGAGAATGTGCGGCTTCGCGTAGCCTTCGATCAGCAGGTTCCGTGTGTAGTGGAATACCTTCGGAAATACGACAAGGGCCACCGCGGCCGCAATAGGTCCGCCCGTGAAAAGGAAAAACAGAGCCACTATCGCCGAAGGCAGCGATAAGAACAAGCCACTTACACCGGAAAAAAACAAATCGACGACTATGGATTGCGAGAAAGCCAAGAAAGCCGCGGTGCTCAGACCCAGCGCCCATCCACCCAGTAAGCCGAAGCCGACCGTTCGCAAGGTGATCGGGAATCGCTCGCCGAACAACTCCGCGACCGGACGGGCCAAGGCCCGCGAGTAGCCCAAATCTCCGCGAGCTAATTGGCTCAAGTAACGGGCGTAAAAGCGAACAATATCCCGTTCCTCCAATGCATCGTTCCGAATGGTTTCGATGCTCTCTTCCCGCAAACGGGAATCGAGTTGCCGCGCATCGGCTCCAAATCCCGGCGCCAGGCGAACCAAAGTGGCGCTCAGGAATCCCACCACGATTAAAGTAATTAAGAAGACGAGCACCCGCCGCAACAGGAATTTAAGCCACATCCGCCATATTTCAGAGTGTAAATCAGAAATCTCCTAGCAGTTGGTAGGAGATTTACGGAGAGACTCTCAGGCGATCTCGGCCTTATAAACCTTTAAGTTCGTCGATGCGTTCGCGCACGGCGCCCGCAAAACACCCCTCTTCCCGAGGCGCGGCGCCACTGCCTTCGAGCCCGGCGCGGAGTTGCCGGTCCGTGATCCTGCCGAGATAACGCAGCAGCCACTTCACGTCGTTCACGGGAATGCCGCGCGTCTCATCCTCGGTGTGTTGCCCATGATAAGCCCAGCGCACCACGCCGTTCTTTATGCCTTCGACAAAATGCGGCGTCTGCGCGGTATAGCCTTTACAATCCCACTTGGACCGGCTCATGACGTTTCCCCACTTCCCCATGGAGCCCCCCCAATCGGTCACTTCATAAAGAAGGCGGACGCTGCCGTTTTCATGCTCCCGGAACACGAAGTTGTTTGAGCCGGCGCCGGTCCGATCGCGGCTGTCTTTGTTGTCCCAATTCGAAGTCAGCATCATCATGATCTTCAGACCATTCAGTTCAACCGAGCCAATAAATGGGTTCTGAGACCACGACCAGTCCATATCCTGCAGGAACTCCGGCTCTTTAGAGCGTAACTGGAACCGCGCGTCCGCAAAGTGGCCGTCTTTGTCCACCCAACCCTTGGCGCGCTTAAGATTATGGGCCCCGATGGCGATGCCGCTCGGGACGTAATAGTTGGTCTCGACGAAGTATCCGGCTGCCCACGCTAAACGGGAAGCAAAATTCTCGGCGCGGACCTCTTCACCGAATTTAACCGCCCATTTAGTTCCACGGGCATCGGTCACCTTGATCTTCGGATTGGTGCCGCCGTGATCTTCTTCTACGAATGTAAACGGCGGGTGGGGGACGCGGCTCCGTCCACCCGGACCAAACTCCAGATCCAGATTCTCGACCCGGCCGGGGTTGTGCCAGAGAACGGCTTTCTCGCGCGTTTCCGGCTGAAAAGCCGGGGAAATCGTGAGCGCCGCCGATACGAACGCGACAGTACAGCAGAGGATTGACTTCGTCCGTGGAACCATCATCAGAGTTCGCTAGTTGGATCTTACCAGCGATGGACGGCGGCTTACTTGAGTTACTTCCTTTCCTGGTGGGCAGTTCAGCACTCAATCGAAACCTTGTGGATCTTTAGATGTTTTCCGCGCGAGCAGAACACCACTAGCCTCAGGCGTGGATCGGGTTGCCAAGAAGGGCAACGTTCGCGCAATCGCTCACAAACAGCGGAAATCATGGCGCGAAGACTCGCGGATTCTTGCCAATTCTTTGCTTTGCGGAATTCGACAACTGCGAAACCGCTGCTTCCCGTCGACGTTCTCGGCGGACGCCGGCGGCGGCTTTCAGTGTGGATACGTCGCCAGCCCGCCCCGTTGGAGCTAACCGATAGCGGTTCAGATCCCGGACGTTTACATGTACCGGTGCATTTTTCGGGAGTCAACAGCTTAGCATTCCAACCAGCCGGACTGGTCCACCCCGGACTGCGAATCGGTGGTGTCGAGAAACGACAGCTACGCCGTTATTCGCGCAGGAGTCGCGTTGCAGGCTGGAGTGTTCATTACCGGCGTCCGCGGAAAAGGTAAAAGAGCTCGATGATCAGAATAATGACCACCATCAATTCCAGCACGAACGCCCTGCCCTGGTGGAAACGATCCATCATGAACTGGTACA
>JALYXS010000710.1 GCA_030946965.1 Acidobacteriota bacterium | reverse complement strand
CCCTTACGGTGCGTACCCGCCTCCACGCAAGGCGTCGGCGGGCGAGGCATTCGTCTGGATCGATCGGTATCTGGACAAAGCGTGTGCCGGTCCTCTGTATCTCAGTCAGGAGCCGATTGCCCGGTTGGTGATCGCTTCCTTCCACAAAGGCGTCGAACTCCGGCATTACGAACTCGGTCCGTTTGTGCTGATGGCTAATCACGTCCACGTGCTTCTGCTGCCGCATGTTCCGGCCCCGCGTCTGATGAAATCGCTGAAAGGGGCTACGGCCAGGGAGGCCAATCGGCTGCTTGGCCTTACCGGTCAGCCGTTTTGGCAGGCTGAATCTTACGATCACTGGGTGCGGAATGAAGACGAGTTTGCACGAATCGCCAGATACACGGAGAACAATCCCGTGAAGGCAGGAATCGTTTCCAGAGCGGAAGATTACCCGTGGAGTAGCGCCGGCGCGAAAACCTGTGACGACACGAGTGTCGGCACGGCAGGCACGAGTGCCCGCGCCACAAAGACACCTACTTCTTGACATAGCCAAAACCCTTGAGCACGTCGCGCGCTACCGCCCGATCGTCGAAGGCGATCGTGCGGTCCTTCAACACTTGATACGTCTCATGCCCCTTCCCCGCCAGAATTACAAAATCGCCCGGCCGCGCTTCCTCAATCGCCCGCTTGATGGCCGTCGCGCGGTCCGGCTCCACGATCAGCCGCGTGTCCTTCCGCCGCAACCCCACCATAACGTCGTTCATGATCTCGAGCGGATCTTCGGATCTCGGATTGTCGCTGGTCAGCACCACCAGGTCGCTCAACTCCGCCGCGACTTCGCCCATTACCGGGCGCTTCGTCCGGTCGCGGTCGCCGCCGCATCCAAACAGCGTAATCACCCTTCTGGGCGATAAGCCGCGCGCGACCAGAATCGCGTTTTTCAGCGCGTCGTCAGTGTGCGAGTAATCCACCACGACCACAAACGGCTGGCCTTCATCCACGCGCTCGAACCGCCCCGGTATGCCGGTGCAATCCGAAATTCCTCGCGCAATCGTCTCGACGGGCAATTGATAACTCAAGCCCACGCAGCATGCGGCCAGAATGTTGTAGACGTTGATTTTGCCAATCAGTTTCGATTCCACGTCGAAGCGCGTTTTCCCGCTCTGAACTTCAAACCGCAGCCCATCGAATGTGGAAGAAACGTGGCGCGCCTTGACGGTCGCCTCCGGGCTCATGCCATAGCGCAGCACCGTCGTCCCGGGCGCGATACGAATTTGCATTCCGTAGGGGTCGTCGCCGTTGACTGCGGCGAACGGAGGAGGCTGCGAACCCGCGCCCGAAAAAAGCATCTGCTTCGCATCGAAATAGTCTTCCATGGTGCGGTGAAAATCCAGATGATCCCGCGTCAAATTCGTAAACACGGCCGTGTGAAAATGCATTCCGTAAACGCGTCCAAGCGCGAGCGCGTGCGAAGAAACTTCCATGGTCGCGTGGGTGCCCCCAATCTGTTCCAGTTCGTTTAACAACCGGTAAACATCGAGCGATTCGGGCGTCGTATTCACTGCGGGAAGTACGCGATCGCCCAGATGATATTCAATCGTTCCAATCAGCGCGGTCTTCTTTCCGGCGGCGCGCAGAATCGAGTCGATCAGGTAAGAGGTTGTGGTCTTGCCGTTTGTCCCCGTTATCCCGGTCAGAAAAATTCGCTCGTCGACCCGGTTATAAAAATTTCCCGCGGCAACGGCCAGAGCCTGACGCCCATGCGTCACTTCAATCCATGGCCCGCTCTCACTCACCACCGCGATCGCTCCGCGCTCCAAAGCCTCCTGAACAAACTCCCGCCCGTCCGCTTTCAGGCCGGGAAAGGCGAAGAATAAGTAGCCTTTTTCCACCTTGCGGGAATCGTATTCCAGACCTCCCACAAGTTGCCGGGCCATTTCCGGAGCCAGTGGCCTCTTCAAATCCACGCCGGCCAGCACGTCAGCGATTGTCATGGCGCGGGCTCATTTCGTCATCGCGTGAACTGCACCCGAATGCGCTCGCCTGGCCGCCACGGATTGCCGGGCAGCGGCATTTGCGCGCGCGCGATTCCGCTGCCATCGATCAGCACCGGCAAGCCCAGTTCCGATGCCTCTTCCACCACGGCTCGCATCGTCTTACCCTGAAAATTCGGTACGGTCGGACCGTCCCATTTCACGGCCGCGATTACAGGCGCTCCCGCTTCCGTTTCAGCGGTGGCCTCCAGCGTCTCTCCCGAGGTGTCTTCCAGCGTCTCTTCCAATATGTTCGGCGCGGCCGATCCGAGATCCGCAATCGCGAGATCCGCTGCCTTTTCGGGATTGACTAGATCTTTTTCCTCCGGCAAATCCTCCGGCAAATCTTTTGGCACGTCCAGAATCCGAAGCGCCTCCGTCATCACCGAATGAAACACTGGGCCTGCCGCCAGCGCGCCCATTCCCAAATTTCCACCCGTGCCATTCAGGGTCACCACCATAATCAGCGCCGGGTTCGTCACTGGCGCGAACCCCATGAACGAAGCGTTGTAAAGATGCGTGTAGCGATGCGTCGGGACGTCGAAAATCTGCGCGGTGCCGGTTTTGCCGCCCGATGAGTAGCCATCGAGCTTGGCGACGGTCTTGCCCGTGCCGCGAAGCACGACGCCCTCCATCAACTGGCGCATGGTGAATGCCGTCTGGGGCTTGATAATCCGGCGCGGCGCTTCGGTAGGCTGGACCTCGTCGCCCCGCTTCAAAATCAGCTTCGGCTGAACCAGCAATCCGCCGTTTGCGATCGTCGCGCAAATCCGCGCCAACTGAATCGATGTCGCGCTCACCTCCTGTCCCATCGAGATGGAAGCGAGCGAGGTCGTGCCCCAATGGTTCAGTTTGCGTAACTTCCCCGCCGATTCGGCGGGCAGCGCGATTCCGGTCCGCTGCCCGATTCCAAAGCGCCGCGCATATTCATACATGCGCTGCGACCCGACTCGCGAACCAATCTGAATCGCGCCGATATTGCTCGAATGTTCGAGCACTTCAGCCATTGTGATGACGCCGAATCCGCGATGTGCTTCATGAATCGTGCGGCCCGGCAGACGGAGGATGCCGTTCATGCAATTAATCATGGAGCTGGGGCGCAAATTGGTGGTCTCGAGCGCGGCCGTCAACGTAATCACTTTAAAAATCGAGCCGGGCTCAAATGGAGTGGTTACGCCAAGATCGTTGCGCGCTTTCGGCGGATCGCTTTTCGATGGCGGCTTATTGGGATCGAACGTGGGATAGTTTGCCAGCGCCAGAATTTCGCCGTTATAGGGATTCATCACGATCGCGCTGCCGCTGCGGGCGTGCTTCGCGATGACTTG
>JALYXS010000707.1 GCA_030946965.1 Acidobacteriota bacterium | reverse complement strand
TTATTTGATTTAAAAAACGATCCGGGCGAGTTTCACAATGCGGCAAAAGAATATCCCGAGACGGCGTCGCAGTTGCGGCAGCTCCTGCTGAAACGCTTCCGGGATACACATCCGGACGCGCCGGGCGAGCCGAAACTGGCCAAGGAAGAGGACATTCTGGATTGGTACCTGCGCCCGCGCGACGTTTAAGTTCCAATTCACTTCTACGGCTTGGCGTTATGGCTTAACCTCTTCGCCTTTGCGCATCAACGTCGGAGGCTTTCGTCCGCTTCGCGGCCCTTCCACCTTCTTCTCTGCCGCTTTTTTCTCCACTTTGTCTTGCGTCGTCATCACGGCCTCGCGTTCCTTCTTCTCTTTCTCTTCTTTCGCGAGCACTTCGGTCGAACGTTTACCCAAGTCGGCCCCGGCCAACTCGATGCTGTCGTTAGTCGTTCCGATCGCCTGCTTTAACGCGAACTCGTATCGCGCGATGTCTTTGGGATGAGCGTCGTCGATCTTCCGCAAGGCCGCGAGCATTGGCTTCTCGCTCTCCGCCACCGCCGCGAGGCCAATCTGAATGGGAAGCTTGCGCTTCAGCGCGTCGTCGGAAACCGTGTCGATCGCGTCGATGATGTTGTTGTAATCTTCCAATAAATCATGTACCAGGATCGAGCGTCCCGCCTTATCTTTCACCAGCAACTGCTGCGCTTGATCGAGCCGTTGCCGCGCGAATTGGATATACAGCTTCAGACGGTCGTTGGGATCCTGCGCCTCGCGCACTTGATCGGTCTCGTCGGCGGTTAGAAAATCGCGATCCGCTTGCACTAGCGGCGCGGCGCAGAGCAGAAACAGAACCAGCCAATGTTTTGTCATTTTTTGGGCCCCATGATGCCGAGCAGCCAAACGTCGTGAATCTCCTGAATTTTCGTTTTCGCCGGCTCGATCAGGTTGCGGTCCTGAAAGTCCATGCTTCGCTCAAAACCTTCGATGCGCTTGAGCAACTCGCGCGATTTGACTTCCGCATTCTTGAAATGTTTTGGACTGCGAACAGGATTTTTATGCGTTTCGGCCAACGCGCTTTGCGCCGCCTCCACCAGTTCGAGCATTTTTAGCAACGCGGCTTGCGCGCCTGGCAGATCGCCTTTTTCATACGCGCCTTGCGCGGTCGTCAGCACGTCTCCGGCCTCGGTCAGCGCGAGGCGCGCGCGTTTCTCCAAATTGGGCTCGGCCTTGATCGTAGCGACGTCCGCATAAAGGGCCACCATGAACAGAAGGGCGAAGATCCAGAGAGCCGGCTTGATCATTTCTTGCTCAACTCATTCTGAATGATTCGCACTCTTTGGCGGGCGATAAATTCCTGGTCGGGAAATTTTCCTTTGCTAGTTGCTAGAAACTTTTGATAGCTCTCGAGCGCGGGCTTTAGCTGCTTGAGCTTGTCTAGCGTGATGGCGCGCAGATAATGATTTCCGGGCGTCTCCTCCCCCAGCGCCTTCACGCGGTCGAGCGCGGCCAGGCCATTCGCATAATCTTGTTTCACGATCAGCACGCCCGCCAGCTCGTTCCACGCTTCTTTCGATTGCGCTTGAATCTTGGCGGCTTGATAAAACTGGTCCGCCGCCGGTCCAAGCTGCCGTTCATCCCGCAAAGTGCGGCCGAAGATCATGTGCAGATCGTAGTTGGCTGGATCGGAAGCAGCGGCTTTCCGCAGCTCCGCAATTTCTTTTTGCGGCTCCTTATTCATGCGGTAGGCGGTGGCAAGCGCCAGGCGGTTGGCCGACGTGGGCGATTCCGCGACAACCTTCTCCAGCCGCGGAATGGCTTCCGCGAAACGTTTCGATTCAATAAGCAGTTCGCCCATTCGCTCCTGTGCGCCGGGATTGGAAGGGAACTGTTCATAGATCTCGATCGCGTCACCGGGCTTTCCGGCCTTCTCGAATGCGGCCGCCAGTTCAAGCAATCCGTCGCGAAACTTGGCATCCATTTCCGCGGCTTTCCGAACGTGTGCCGCGCCTTCCTCGATCCTGTTCAGCTTGATCTGGGCACGGCCTAAGCCAAGCTCGGCGGCGGCCGATTTCGGATCGGCTGCCAAGGCCGCGTGATAGTGCGTTTCCGCTTTCTCAAACTCGCCGGCCCCAAGCTCCGCTTCCGCCGCATAGAACTGCGGGCGAAATTCGAGCGGCTTGGCGGCCGCCGCGAATTCCAGGGGTGTCACGGCATCTTTCGGCTGTTTGTCCCGCAGCAGAAGCATCCCCAGATTCAGATGAGCTTGATAAAGATCCGGCTTGATCTCCAGGGTCTTCCGATATTCCGGGATCGCGTCGGCGTCTTTGTTTGACAGGCTGTAAGCGAGGGCGAGATTGAAATGGGCGCTGTAATCGTTCGGATTCGCCGCGATAGCCTGCGTGAAAAGCTGAACGGCGCGATCGAACTGATTGGCGTCGAGCGCTTTCATGCCCTGCGCAATGGGATCGGTCCCTTGAAGCAACAGGAACAGGCAGATCGTGGCGGAGCACCACATACGTTTATTTTAACGACTGCCGTAAGAACCGCCCCGTGTGAGAACCCTCCACCCGCGCGATTTCGGCTGGGGTACCGGCTGCGACGATGGCGCCGCCCCCGTCGCCGCCTTCCGGCCCCATGTCGATGACCCAATCCGCGGCGCGAATCACGTCGAAATTGTGTTCGATCACTAGCAGACTTCCACCATTCTCAATTAGCCGCTCGAAGGCCGAAAGCAGCTTCGCAATATCGTCGAAATGCAGCCCCGTCGTGGGCTCGTCGAAAATGTAGAGCATGCCCGCCGAGCTCGATTGCATCAAGTGCGACGCCAGCTTGACCCGCTGCGCTTCGCCGCCCGAAAGCGTCGTGGCGGACTGGCCCAGACGCAGATAACCCAAACCCACATCGGCCAAAACACGCAATCGCGCGGCGAGCTTCGGAGCCTCGTGAAAGAACCCGATCGCCTGGTCCACCGTAAGCTGAAGCACCTCGTGGATGTTCAGGTCCTTGTATCGGATTTCGAGGATGCTCGATTTGTAGCGCGTCCCTCTGCACTCTTCACAGATGAGTTCGACATCGGCGAGGAACTGCATCTCGACGGTAACGGTGCCGTCGCCCTGGCAAACTTCGCAACGGCCGCCGGGAATATTGAACGAGAAATGGCCCGCCGTGTAACCGCGTTTTTCGCCTTCCTTGGTGCAGGCGAACAGGCCCCGAATTAAATCGAACGCCTTGATATAAGTAACGGGATTCGAGCGCGGCGTCCGTCCAATAGGCGATTGATCGATCATCACGACTTCCGAAAGCCGCTCCTTGCCTTCGACACGCGCGCATGTCATCGCCGGCTCGAGTTCTTGCGTCTCGCCGGCGGAATCGCTCGATTGCCCGTTTTGCGCGCTTTGCAGCGCACGGTAGATCACGTCATGCACCAACGTCGATTTGCCCGAACCTGAAACGCCGGTAATCACCACCATTACGCCGAGTGGAATTTCGACGTCGATGTTCTTCAGGTTGTGCAATCGCGCGCCCGAAAAACGAAGTACACGCCGGGGATCGATACTGCGCGGCTCGCGCGGTTCCGATACCTGCAGTTCACCGCGCAGATATTTGCCTGTCAGCGATCCCGAGCCATTTGCCGAGAGCTTTGAGAACGGGCCCGCAAAGATCACATTGCCGCCCAACTCCCCCGCGCCCGGACCCAGATCGACGATGTGATCCGCCGCGCGCATCACCTCCGGATCGTGTTCCACCACGATGATCGTATTTCCAATTTCGCGCAGTTCTTTCAAGATATGGATCAGCCGCCCGGTGTCGCGGCTGTGCAATCCGATCGAAGGTTCGTCCAGGACATAACACGCGCCGACCAGCCGCGATCCAAGACACGTGGCAAGCTGAATACGCTGCGCTTCGCCGCCCGAGAGCGTGGACGCGAGCCGGTCGAGCGTCAGGTAGTCCAATCCGACATCGTTCAAAAATTTTAGCCGCTGCCGGATCTCGACCAGAATCTTATCGGCAATCGCGGTTTCTTCGGGTGTGAGCTGAAGCCCCTCGACGAACGTTTGCGCTTCGGCAATATTGAGCCGCACGGACTCGCCGATGGTCTTTCCGCCCACGCGCACGTAGAGAGCTTCTTTGCGCAGGCGCGACCCGCGGCACTCGGGACATTGCGCGTAGCCGCGATAGCGGCTCAGAAACACGCGCACGTGAAGCTTGTATTTCTTCGTTTCGAGATAAGCGAAGAACTCGCGGACGGCGTCGAAGACGACATTCTGTTCGGCTTCGGCCAGATCGCAAAACGGAACGTCGAAACGAACTTTGCCCGCTGCGGAGGTTCGGAGATCGCGATACCAATCCGCGCCCTTCGGCTTGGTCCACGGCTCAATCGCGCCCGATTGCAGCGAGAGAGAACGGTCGCGAATCGCCAGATTCATGTCGTAGTCGATGGTGTTTC
>JALYXS010000697.1 GCA_030946965.1 Acidobacteriota bacterium | reverse complement strand
GTACGCCGCCATCCGGTTGCACCGGCGTCACCGATATCGACACAATTTCTTCCGCGTATCTGCCGGATCGCGATCTTACCAGTCTCGACGATTACACCGCCTATACCGGGAGCGTGCGGCGCGTGATCACGGTGCCGGTTGTCGACGCGCTTAATGCGACGGGTTCGATGACGGTCCAGGGTTTCCGGCAATTTCTGGTGGAGCCGACGGTCAATCTTACCGGCGTGAACCCCGCGGACACGAATGGGCGTTTCGCCGCGCTCTACATCGGCAGCGTCGTGCCATTGAAGCAAGGCCGTTTCGATGGCGGATGCGGCGCGCAGGCCGGTCCGGGAAAGGTGGTTCTCCACCAATGAGAGAACGCCTGAACCGGCGCGGCAACACCGTGCTCGAAGCGGCGATGTTTATTCCGGTGATCGTGCTGTTACTGGTGGGAATGGAGCAGATCGGAAAAATCACCTACACGTATTACACGCTGCGCAAAACTTTATATACGGCGGCCCGATACGTTGGAACCCGGCAGGGCGTGAATTTCTGCGATGCCGCGGACCCGGCCATCACTGCCGCGAAGTATTTGGCTTTGACCGGCACCACCGACAATTCGGCGATGCCGCTGATTCCGGATCTGACGGCCGACATGATTCAGGTGCAGGTGGAACGTTACGATCCCGATAGCACGACGCTTGGCGTTTGCGAATGCAGCGCGGCCGGTTGCGATGCCTCGGCCGGCGGAGGGGAGCCGGATTTCGTGGTGGTTTCGATTCCGGATGGGTATAACGTCACGCCGCGGATTCCATTCTTAACGCTCGATCCGATTCCTCTGAAACCTCAGGTCAAGGTTCCGTTTGGCGGCACATGATGCCGCACTTCACACGGCACATGACACGACGAAGCGGCCAGGCGACACTCGAGTACGCGCTGCTGTATGCGGGCGTGATCCTGCCGCTGACGTTCGGAATTGTTTTTGCGGCGGAGATGCTTTGGGTATGGCATAGCATGGTTGAATTCACGCGGGAAGGCGCGCGTTATGCCGCCACGCACTGCTGGCAACCCGATGCAGGGAACGTGATTGCGTACATGCAGGCGCATGTGCCGCCGACTATCGACCAGGATGAGTTCAGGGGGCTCGGAACGGGGCAGGCGCAAATCGCCGTGACCTATTCGACGGCCGACCCAACCACGGGAACGCTCACCGATTTCACGTGCGACGGCGAATGCACGGTCGATTGCCTGCCGGATGTGGTGAGCGTGAGCATTAACGGCTACCAGTTCCGGCACTTCGTGGACTTCTTAAAGCTCCCGCCGGTAACGATGCCGCCGTTTCCCGCGACCGTGCCGATGGAAAGCGCCGGCTGCGATCCGGAGCAGGGGACATGCCTGCCATGAGTTCATGTGGCGCGCGCACTCTTGCGTGCCGTGTCCACACTCGCGTGGACACATGTTCGCGATGCGCTTATCGTGTTCAGCACTGGTTGGCAGGCGAAACCGCCTGCCCCACCGCGGATGTGGAAACTCCGGGTGCGCGCGCCACAAGAAAAAAATTCTTATGCCTGCCATAACCGTGATGGTCGCTTCGAGCGACGAACATTTTCGAGAGATGGTTCGCGACGCCATGCTCAATATTCCCGATTCGAAAATCGTGTCGGAGTATCAGGAGGTCGCCGCCAACCTCTACATCCGCGTCTTGCAAGACATGGAGCGCTACCCGCATTCGGCGCTGATTCTCGATCTCGCGGGCGATGCCGAATCCGCGCTCAAATCGCTCGAACGCGTGAAACAGGCTTCGCCCGATCTGTTCGTAATCGTCTCGCATTACCATGCGGACGGAGAAACGGTGATCGGCGCGATGCGCGCGGGAGCCAATGAATTCCTGTTGCAGCCATTGAAGCGCACCGAATTTCGCGACGCCATCGCCCGCTTCGAACGCGCTCCGAAACGCGCCGGCGCCGTGACGGAGAGCAAACTCGGCAAGGTCTACACATTTCTCGGCACGAAAGGAGGCGTCGGAACCACGACCCTCGCGGTCAACTTTGCCGCGGTGCTGGCGCAGCGCAAGCAGTCGGTCGTTATGATCGATCTCGATTGGGTGGCGAACGATGTCGCGATGCAAGTCGGCGCCAGTCCGCAATACACGCTTCTCGAAGTATCCGATAACTTGAGCAAAATGGACCAAGCGCTATTCGAAGGTTTCGTGACGCGCGATCCGCTGGGCTTCTTCCTGGTGGGTCCGCCCGATTCGCTCGAGCAGCGCGGCTATTTCAGCGAGACGATGTTCCGGGAGTTTGCCACATTCCTGATCGAAAAATACGACGCGATCGTGGTTGACGCGGGTAAAGCGATTTCGGACGAAGTGGTGATGAGCGCCTGCCAGGTCTCGGCGGCGATTTTCATGGTCGTCAACCAGGATTTTCCTTCGGTTCGCAATGCCCAGCGCTACATTACGCTGCTGATGCGGCAGGGTTTCAGCCAGGACCAGATCAAGGTGGTCGTGAACCAATATCAGAAGAAGGCCGGCTCGCAGCATGCTAGCCTGGAGCAAATAC
>JALYXS010000685.1 GCA_030946965.1 Acidobacteriota bacterium | reverse complement strand
GGGGACATCAGTTCGCGACCGTCGAGCCTGAGATCCGCCGTATCCCGCCCAGTTCGCTCGAAGTCATTTTCAACGTGAACGAGGGCGCCAAGGTAAAGGTAGGCGAGATCGATATCACCGGGAATCACGTCTTCACCGATCGCGAAGTTATCCGCACGATGAAGAACCTGAAGCCGATCGGAATTCCGTATTCGATCTTCCTTGAAGATCTTTTCTCGAAGACGTATGACGCAAGCAAGCTCGAAGAAGACAAGGAGCGCATACGCGACGGGTATCAGCAGAAAGGTTACTGGTTTGCCAAGGTTCTGGACCAAAAGGTCGATCTGCGCACCACGGGCGGCACTGGCTTTTACATTCCGCTCTTGAAGACGAATAAACCCGGCAAGCGCGCCGACATTACAATTCCCGTCGAAGAAGGCCGCCAATTCCATTTAGATAAGATGACCTTCGTTGGCGTGAAGCTTTTCCGCACGCCGGACATTCTCGGGCGGCTGTTTCAAATGCAACCGGGCGACGTGTTTTCGACCGCCAAACTGCGCAAGGGTCTTGAAAATCTCAGGAAAACCTACGGCGAGTTCGGCTACATCGATTTCGTCCCCGAGCCGACTATCGACGTGGTTCCGAACTCCGACAAAATCGATTTGACGATCACCGCCGATGAAGGCAAGCAGTTCTTCATCCGCCGCATCGACTTTACCGGCAATACAACGACGCGGGATAAGGTGATCCGGCGCGAAATCCTTCTGGATGAAGGCGACCTGTTCAGCTCGCGGCTCTGGGATGCCAGCATTCTGCGCTTAAACCAGCTCGGCTATTTCGAAGTCTTAAAAGAGAATGAGTCGTACGATCTCAAACGCAATCCGCAGAGCAATACCGTCGATCTGAATCTGAAGGTGAAGGAGCGCGGCAAGAATTCCATTGGCCTGAATGGCGGCGTTTCGGGGATCGCCGGCAGCTTCGTTGGATTTAATTATTCGACGAACAACTTCCTCGGTCTTGGCGAGACGCTTTCTCTCGAAGCGCAGCTTGGCACGCGGTTGCGCGACGTCAGCCTGGGCTTCACCGAGCCTTTTTTTCTGGACCGCCCATTGAATCTTGGTTTCTTAGTTTATCTGCGCCAATACAATTACGATCAGGGACGCGAAGCTTCGATACTTAGCGGGCAGAACCTGATTCCGTTTTACAACTCGCTCGGCACCAACAATCTATTGAATTACGCGCAGAACTCGAAGGGCGCTTCCGTCTCGGCCAGTTATCCACTCAGAAGAAGCTTCGCGCGTCTCGGAATCACTTACGGTTTCGACGATTCGAACATCATCACGAAGAGCACTGGATCGCAGCAGTATTTTGAGTTCATCAATTTCCAGGGGGTTACCGGCCCGAACTCGCTGTCCGGCATCAAGACCAGCCGTATCGTTCCGTCTTACACGTACAATTCGAAAAATCATCCGCTCAGTCCGACATATGGCAAGAGCATCTATCTCTCGACTGAGTTTGCGGGCAGCTTCCTCGGCGGCAACGTCAATACGATTACACCGACGATGGATCTCCAATATTTCCATCCGTCGTTCAACAAAAAACATACGCTCGCGTTTCATGTTCTAGCCAAGACGCTAACCGGCTATGGCGGGAAGGTGGCGCCGCCTTTTTCTCGAACCTACATCGGCGGAGAGCAGGACGTCCGCGGATTCGACTTCTACGGAATCAGCCCGATCGCATTTGTCTCCAGCACCGGTACCGTGAACCTGATGAACGACGACGGCACGCAACGGATGCAAAAGATAATTCAGAATGGCGTTCAGACCCTCTCGCCCGTTACGCTGAACATACCCACGTATCAATTGATCACGCCGGGCGGAGACACTCAGATCGTCACCAATTTCGAATACCGGATTCCGATTCTCGGCCCGGTTACTCTCGCGCCCTTTTTCGATCTTGGCCTGAACAAGATTCTGTATCCCAACCAGTTGAAGATGAATCCAGGACGAGTATCGGATCTGAATGCCATGTTCCCGCAGGCTGCGTTTGATGGCAAAGTGCGCATCGCGCCAGGCACGGAGAAGATTCGCATGTCGACCGGCTTGGAACTTCAAGTTCTGCTTCCCGTGGTGAATGCGCCGTTTCGGGTATATTGGGCTTACAATCCCTCGATTGTGCGCGAAAACTTGCAGACGCCGGTGGTTGCCGACCGTTCTTATTTCCCGAACAACGCGAGCTTCCTCCAAGCGATCAGAACTTTCGGGCAGACGTTTCCATTCTTCGAAAAAAGATCCACATTCCGATTCACCATCGGGCGAACTTTTTAAGTTATTATCGGAACATTTTAAGGAGTATGAAAGTGAAGAGCAAATATTTGATGTTCCCTATCATGGGTTTGGCGGCTCTCTGCGCCAACGCTCAGAACGCTCAGACAGCCCCGGCCACCACCGCTCCCGCGGCGGGTTCCAAAGTTGCCGTCATCGATATCCAAGCCGCGATTCTTCAAACCAAAGACGGTCAGAAGGCCGCCGCGAACCTGCAAACGAAATTTACGCCGAAGAAGGCGGAGTTAGATCGTAAGCAAGGCGAGATAGCCGCGGCGCAAGAGCAATACCGCAAAGGCGCCAACGCGATGAGCGAAGAAGCCAAGCAGAAACTGGTGCGCGATATCGACGTAAAGACGAAATCGCTGAATCGCGACACGGACGATGCCAACGCGGAATTGGAGCAGGAAAACCAGCGGCTGATGAGCGACCTGGGCGGTAAAATGATGGCCGTGCTGAACAAGTACGCGACCGACAACGGTTACGTGCTGGTTCTCGATGTGAGCAGCCAGCAGACGCCGGTGCTGTACGCATCGAATACGATCGACATCACGCGCGAAATTATCGGATTGTACGACAAGAGCGCGGCGACCATGACAACACCGATGTCGTCCGCTCCAAGACCTGGCTCCTCGCCCGCCGGGCGCGGGACGGGATCGGCGCCTTCGCCCGTCCGCCGCACGCCAACGCCTCCGGCCCCCGCTCCGAAATAACGGCGGCCTTCGGTGCTACTCTTTCAGTAGAGGCGTTCGCTGTGAAAACTTTCCTCGCGTTTGGCGTTTCGCTATTCCTCGCTGCCGCGGCTCATGGGCAATATCGCGGCGGCAATTACAACAGCTACGGTTCGTTCAGCGGCTTTGGCAGCGTGGTCTTTCCGGGCACTGGACATCCGCCGGCAGGGGGGAACTTCTCCATTACCAATCCCGGATTCGCCTCGCGTCTAGGCTCGACGGTGAATGGAAGCGTGCGCGGACCTTACGGCGCGCGCTCCCGTCGCGGTATTGGGTCGCTTCCTTATTCCTATCCGGTCTATGTCGGCGGAGGTTACGGCAACGGCTACGATCCCGCGTACGCGAGCGGCTACGGCGAGCAGCAGCCCAACGTCACGGTAGTAGCGCCGCCGCCTCAACAACAAGCGCCTCAGCTAATCATCAATCAGAATTTTGGAGTAGGGGCCGGAGGGCCTTCCGACGCCCAGAACTTGCAGAACGGCACGGCGCAAGAGGGCGACGGCTTTCACATGTATCAGGCGCCCGCGCGCTCAATACCCGAGCCGCAGGCCGCCGATCCGCGTTATTACCTGATCGCGTATAAAGACCATTCGATCTACTCGGCTCTGGCCTATTGGCTGGAGGACAACACTCTGCATTACGTCACGACACAAAACACTCACAACCAAGCATCTCTGGATTTGATCGATCTCGATTTTACAAAGCGCTTGAATCAAGACCGGAACGTGGCGTTTACGTTGACCCCGAGCCGCTAAGGCCCGCTAAGCCGCTTCACCAAATCCACGTCTCCTTCGAGAAAATCGCGGGCCGCCAGTTCTAGGCGTTCTACCCACGCGATGCGCTCGAAAATCCGGTTGCGCGGCGGGCCGGAGAATTCATCCACTTCATAGAAGATCAATTCCATGGGCGGCTTTGCGCCATAAGTGTACTGGTAGCGCGCGATCTCCGGACCGATGGCAGCCCGAATCTCCAGTTCCTCCCATAACTCGCGAGCGAGCGCGTCGCGAGGCTTTTCTCCCGCTTCAACCTTGCCGCCTGGAAACTCCCACTTTAGCGGGTGTGCCTGGTCCGCCCTCCGCTGCCCGATTAAGAAGCGGTTATCCCGCTCGATCAAAGCCGCGACAACGGTGATCATGATCTGGACACGCGTACAATATTGAAGCACGGAAGCCGAATGCACAGCGCATTGCTGCTCGATCACTTTCAAAATCCACGCAACGCGGGAGAGCTTCCGCCGCCCGCCATAGCTGTAGAAGTAAGCAACCCGGTGTGCGGCGACATCCTGCGGATCTCAGTGAAATTCGAGGCGGATATCGCGGTTGAAGCGCGCTTCAAGACACGCGGCTGCACAGCCTCGATCGCGGCCGGATCGGCGCTGACCGAATGGATAACCGGGAAGACCCGGCAAGAACTTTCGCGCGTAAAGGCCGCCGATATTGAGAGTGCCGTTGGCGGTTTGAGCGCGGAATCGAAACACGCGGCGGTTTTATGCGTGGATGCGGTGCGCGCTATTTTGAACGGCGGGAGACACTGATTTGCCCCATTAACGCGATCGACAACCAAGAACGGATTCTGCCAGAATCCCCAGAGCTACAATCACATCAGAAGAACCGTGCCCGGATACCGCTATACCGTGCTGTTCGAACCAGCTGAAGAAGGTGGCTATGTTGCGTTTTGCCCTGCGCTACCCGGCCTGGTCACCGAAGGCGACACCTATGAGGAGACCCGCGCTCGCGTTAAAGAAGCGATCGAGGGTTATCTTGAAAGCCTCCAGAAAGACGGCCAACCTTTTCCACCCGACAAAAAACTCTGGCTCGATCCGGTCAAAGAGGAGATTAATATCGCACTGCCAGAACCGGCCGAGCTCCCTCCCTGTCGTCATGCCCAAAAAAGTCGGGTGCTTCAGGATGTGGTGTGAGCCTTTCGTGTGGTGAACATAGAAACCGGCCCTTTGCAGCGCCCCTTTGCTCTTGGAGAAGCCGAAACGCAGGCAGGAATATCATCGCCATGCAGCACTGACGACCGTGTTCAAGTAATGACAACCGGCCCCGGGGCCGCCGGACCCAATTGCCGTTCTTTGCGCTGATCGTCGTCCTTCTCCGCGAGCGACGATCTTAGCCGCAGCAGAGTTTTGAGCGAGTTATACCAGAAAGGCGCGCCCAAACTCAGCAGCATGGTCGAGATCAAGATTCCCGGCACTTTCGACCAGCGCCACTGATCCCACCACTGGTCCAGGGTTGGAACGTCGATCAGATCGTTGCGGGCAAGCGCGCGGATCTTTTCGCTATCCAGGGGAGTCTTATCGATCCGCTCCGCCTGCTGCACGAGCGAACTGCGCAGCGCATCGTCCATGGAGAGCCGGTTCACCAGCGCGGTCGTATCCAGTTGCACTAACATCGCGATGAGAAATCCATTCACGAACGTGAGCCCGCGAGTGGTAAATGTGAAGCGGGCGGTAACGCGATCGATAGTTCCATCGAACCAGGAATCGATCTTGGCAACGAAATCGCTGGCCGCCTCGTGCAGGATAGCCAAATTTTGGCGGGCATAGCTCGCCAGTTCCGGATTCGACGCTTCCAACTGCATGGCGCGCGTTCGAATGCCGCTGAGAGCCGCTCCTGGATCGGCGATTCCATTTGCCGCAAGAACGTCGTTGAGCATCCGCCTTGGCGCGTCTTCCAGTTTGTGCGGCCCCGCGCCGCTTGCAAGCTCCATCAGAAGTTTGGTCAACTCTTCGCGATGAATCACCGTTCCGAGCCGCCCAAAGGTTTCACGGATTAAAGGATGGGTAAGCAGCTTAGCGGCAATGTTCTCGGCAGTCGCGCGATCGAAACTCGTGCTCAACTGCTGGAGCATGTCCGCTAAACCGCTCTTCAAGTTACGGCCCCGGTTGTTGAACAGATTCGTGGTGAATTCGGTTAGCACCGTAACCGCCATGCTGGCCACCAGCATCACCACGGACAAGCCCAGCAGAATATCGATCGACTTGAGCACGCTAGCCTACTGCTCAACCTACTGCGATTTCGCCTGAATCGTTATCAGGGCATTCGCTTGTGTCGAAGCCCCTCCGGCCTGGGCCACAACGGGAACGTCCCCGTCTGCGGCACTGGCGGGAACCACAATATTGATTTGATAGAGTCCAGCGGCCGTAAGCCCCGCGAAGGTCACCATCGCGGGTGCGCCCCCTACCGTGACCATGGGCGTTTCCACGAGTTTGCCGGGCGAGGTAACCAGGCTTCCGTCCGGGATAGCCGGATCGGTCGCTCCGAAACCGGTCCCATAGAGCACGATCGTTTCACCGGGCTTGGCTGGCGTGCTCGATCCCGGAAACAATGCCGCCGGGCCAATCAGCGAGCCGTCGGCGTGAGTGGCGGCGGCATACTTGCCCATTCCGATCAGAAAGAAAGCGGGAGAAACGGATTGCATTTGCGCCGTCAGCGTGGCGCTGGTCAAGCCGTTATTGATGATTTGCACTTGCACCGGCCCCGTCGCGGTATCGGCCGGAGTCAAAATGTTGAGCTGCTTCGGGCTGACGAAATAGATGTACGCTGGCTTGCCGTTCACCGCCACGCTCACGCCGTCGAGTTGCGTCGGCAATTTGCCATTCACGAAATCGGGGCCGCCCCAGGTTCTAGTGGTGGAAGCAAGATTGGAGCCGGTTATCGTGACAAACGTATTCGGGGCGATGCCGGGTTGAAAACTTCCGCCATTCACGACGCCGTTTGAAACAATCGACGGACCCGCCTGCAAGCTGCCGAAAAGGCCATGCGATTCGATGGGTCCGTCCGGTCCAGGGATTCCGGCAGTGAAGTAAATGGCGCTGGAGTCGCCGCCGTTGCCGCCATTTCCAAGCTGCAGCGCCCACAAGCCGGGAATAACGATGGCGCTTCCTTTGGTGTCCTGCAAAGCGCCTGTCGACATGCCCGCTGTCGTGCCTCCGGCCAGGCTGAATGCGTTGATCCTGCCGTTGCCGAAGTTCCCGACCAACAAGTTGCCGCCGAAATCCCCGAAGCCTGCGGGGGCGATCGCCACGCCCCAGGGCGAGTTCAACACGCCTCCAGCCGCGATCCGTTGGAGCAAAACGCCATTCATATCGAACACATCGACATAACCATTGCCAGGACCCGCTACGTCGTCGTGCTTAGCGGCGTTTTGCTTGGCATAAGTGACGTAAAGCTTTCCGCCGAGGTTTTGAATATTGAATGGCGCGAAACCGGCTGGAACCATGGGGTCGAGGAAAGCGCCCGTAATCGAAACCGGCGCGAAGTTGGCGTCGAAGACATCGATTGTGCCCGCATAGAAGTTTGCGGCGTAAAGCACCGGGGCTCCGTTTCGCATCCCGGTTGCGAGGCCTTTATAAACAGCCTTGGCGGATGACTGGTCCACCTTCACCACGGCGTGGGTCATATCCACGGAAGGATTCCATGCGGAGATGGTACCGTCCTCGGTTGCGAAGATAAAACTTGCCGGCTTGCCGTCGGCCACGTTGAAACTCATTGTCGAGTTAAAGACGATGCCCGTTGGAGCCGCCGTGCCACTGCCCCCGGGTGTTGGCACCGTCACCTTCAGCGCATTTGGGACACCCGCTGAGTTGTAGAGCGTCGAAAGGCCCGTGTGATTGTCGGAAATCCAGAAAGGGCTCGCCGCCGAGGTCGCGATACCCCACGGGTTCACAAGCCCGGGGTCGGTGCGATCCGCCATTCCATCGATATCCGAAACCAGGTTATGTTGCACGAACGCGTTGGCGGCGCGCGCGCATTGCGGTGCGAATGCCACGGGAAGAGAGAAGGTTAAACAGAAAAGACCGATTTTGCGAAACATAATCTTGGTGCCTCCTGCGACACTAGGTGGACCAGATTATATCGAACTCGGAAGCAATGGGCCTGCTACGATGCGGAAGTGCCTGGAACGCCGCGTGGATCTCTCGAACTTCGCGCCACCGCGCCGGAAGATCTGGAGCGCATTCAGGAATTTCTCTGCGCCGTCTTCCATCTGCAAACTCCCAGCCGCGTATTTCGAGCCGCCGCGATGCGTTGGAAGTACTTCGATCCGCATCCTTTCTGGGAGGGGAGTCGCAGTTATGTCCTCGAAAGCGGCACTCAGATGGCCGCGCACGGCTGCGTCGTCCCGATCCGGTTCCTGACCGAATCCGGACCTGTCACCAGTTGCTGCATCATCGACTGGGCGGCGAACCCGGCTTTCCCCGGAGCGGGCGCGCTGCTGTATCAGCGGCTATACCGCCTCACCGGAACGATGCTCGGAATTGGCGGGTCCGATGCCGCGCGCAAGGTTTTGCCCCGCATGGGTTTTCAGGTCCGGGCGGAGCTCGATACTTTTGTTCGTGTTGCGCGCCCTTTTTCACTTTTCCGCGCGAAGACGAAATCGGACTGGAAATCGACGGCCCATTTCGGCCGGAATGTAGCCCGGCTATTTCGACCCATTGCGCCAGTTCCCGCCGGATGGTCGGCGAGGCGCGTCGAACAATTCGATGCAACGATCAATCCGGTTCTGCCTCGCCCCGGAGCGGTGCGCGGAGCCGTGTGCGAGCGGAGCGCCGCGTTCCTAAATTACATCCTCGCGTGTCCGGTCGCGGCGATGAGCGGGTTCACGCTATCGAATGCGGGAGAGCTTGCGGGCTACTGCGTGTTGAGCCGGTCGGAACACCAGAGCCGGATTGCCGATCTATGGATTGCGTCCGAGCGGCCGGAGGACTGGCGGGTGGCTTACGGCCTTGCCGCCCGGTTAGCTCTTAAGGACCGGGACGTTTCGGAGGTTGCGGCGTCGGCGTCGGAACCTCGCGGGAGAAAAGCCATTCAGGGCGCGGGCCTCTATGCGCGCGAATCCATGCCGATCTTCCTGCACGATCCCAAGGCGCGCCTCGCAGGCTCGCCCGAGGTGAGGATCGGCGCGCTTGAAAACGATTTCTTCTACCTTTAGGCACCGCATAGGCGCTCGTACGCACGGCAACCGCCTCCCACCCAAACGCGTCTTATGTCTTATAATTCGTGTCAACTGACCTTATGGACGACAGTACTGCCCGAGCCGATGCCCAAAACGATCCGCGCGCGCTACCGGCCCTAAATCCGGCTCCTGGCGGCCTGTTTGGCGCGATGGCGTGGTTGCGCGACGTGGCGTTCTCCGTCGTGCTGGCGGTCGTCCTCATCGTGTTCATCTATCAGCCCGTCAAGGTCGAGGGCACTAGCATGATGCCCGCGCTTACCGATCAGGAGCGGATTTTCATCAACAAGTTCACCTATCGTTTCGGCATTGGCAACATCGAGCGCGGCGACATGGTGGTCTTCCTCTATCCGCTCGATCCAGCCAAATCCTACATCAAGCGGGTTATCGGCCTGCCTGGAGATAGCGTCGAGATCGACGATGGAACGGTGTTGGTCAACGGCAAAGATCTCGAAGAGCCCTATGTGCCCGAAGATTACCGGGATCACGTCTCCCGGCAGCGCGTGGTGGTTCCGATGGGGAATTATTACGTTCTCGGCGATCATCGCAGCTCCTCTAACGACAGCCGCGCTTGGGGATTCGTCGACCGGCAGTATATCTACGGCAAAGCGGTGTTCGTTTACTGGCCCATGGACAAAATGGGCAGCCTCCATTAATTATTTCTTCTGGCAATTCGGGCAAAAGTGCGTGCCGCGCTGCGTCACCAGGATGCGCCGGACCGGCTTGCCGCACGCAACGCAAGGCTTTCCGGTGCGCCGGTAAACCCGATGCAGAAGTTGGAAGCTTCCTTTGCGCCCGTCCGCGTCGACATAGTCGGAAATGGACGACCCGCGCTTCTCGATGGCTTCCATCAAAACTTCCCGCATTGCCTCATGGAGTTTCCGCGCGCGATCCCGCCGCAGCCGCGACGCGATCGCCAGGGGATGAATGCCGGCGCGGAATAGCGCTTCATCCGCATAGATGTTTCCCATGCCGCGCAGGAATTTCTGGTTCAGCAGCAGCGCTTTCATGCGCGTTTTCCGCAAGCGCAGCGCGGCCGTGAAATCTTCGAGCGGGATCAGCAGGGGATCGGGACCAAGCTTCTCAATTCGCGCCGGAAGAGTCGCGCTCCATTCCAAACGTCCGAATTGACGGCTGTCGCGATAGAGCAGAACACCGCGGTCGAGGTTTAGGATGGCGTGCGTGTGCTTATCCACCTCGCCATTCAGCAGCAGTTTCCCGGTCATCCCCAGATGAACGATGAAATATCCGCCCGAATCGAGCTCCAGCAGAATAAACTTGCCGTAGCGTTGAACGCTCTGAATGACTCTGCCCGCAAGTTTGCGAGCGGTCTCCTCGGGATCGCCGCGCATTACGCGTGGCTTGCGAAATTCCGCGCTCAGGATGCGGCGTCCTTTCAGATGTGGCGCCAGACTGCGCGCGACTGTTTCGACTTCTGGCAGTTCCGGCATGATGTGGGTTACGGGTTCAATTCTATCGAGCCTGCCGATTATCGGGAAGCGCGAATACGTATAGCGCATTGCCGTTGCCCGGATGATGGATCTCCGGGGCGATCACGCGCGGGACGTCTCTCGGGCTGCCGCCGCCGAGGCCTGTCGTTACGGCAATGTATTGCTTGCCGCCAATCGCGAAGGATACCGGGTACCCCTGCACGGACGTTCCCAGCCTCGTCTCCCAGAGCACCTTCCCGCTTTTTACATCGACAGCCTTGAAGTAACGGTCTAGATCTCCTACGAAAGCAACTCCGCCGCCCGTCGAGAGAACCGCCGTTAGAAATGGCGCCCGCTGCTGAATCGACCATGTCTCCTTCATGGTTTTGACGTCGAAAGCGGCGAGTTTGCCCACCTTGCCGTTAGTGCCGGGCATCTCAAAAAAGCGTCTGTACCCCGCCCCCCCGCCCGACCCTTCCTTGAACTCCACCTCCCGCCCGGACATCTCCATGCAACTCTGGCTTAGCGGAATAATCAACTGCTCCGTTCCGGGATGGTAGCTCATGGCTTGCCAGTTGTGGCCGCCTTCCGTGCTGGGACAAGCCTTAATCCATTGCCCAACTTGTTGCTCCAGAATGTCGCTCCGGTAAGCCGGTTCGCCAGTCTTCGGGTCGATGCTGGAAAAGATGTTCTGAAAAACCGTTTCCTTGTAATCGAGAAACTTGCCCGTGGTTCGATCCAGCTTCCATAGAATGCCCGCTTTGCCGACGGTAAACAGCACTTTCTGCTTCCCGATATCGACCAGCACGCGTTCGAACACTTCGTCCATATCCAGAGATTCGCCGGGAACATGCTGGAAGTACCAAACCAGCTTGCCGGTGTCGGGATTGAGAGCGAGCGTTGAACTCGTGAAAAGCGCCTTGTCGCCAGCCTTCGCGCCGCGGCTTATTCGCAGCCAAGGCTTGGGTTGCGCTACTCCCCAATAAGTGATGTTGAGGCCGGGATCGTAGCTGCCCGTGATCCACGTGTCGCCTCCCGCCCGCAGCAGATTCGGAAGCTTACCCCACGTATCTCCGCCCGCTTCGCCGCTGCGCGCGACTGTGTGGAATTTCCAGACCTGTTTCCCGCTCGCCGCATCGTAAGCGCTGATAAAACAATTCTCCTCTCTGTATTGAGTGCAACCCGTCAGTCCTTGAAGCACCTTTCCATGAACCACGAGCGGACCCGCGGTACTGCTGAAACCCTTCGTACCATCGGCGATATCTGTTTGCCATGCAATCTTGCCGGTGCGCGCGTCGAGGGCATACAATCGCGCATCGGTCGTAGCCACCAACACCTTGTCCCGATATAGAGCCAGGCTGCGCGTGGCTCCGTAAGCGCGGATGGATTCGGGACCGATGCGGTTTTCCCAAATCAGATCGCCGGTGCCCCCATCAAGAGCTTGCACGGTGTTACTGGTGTTCGAGAGAAAAATAATTCCGTCGTGAACGATCGGCGTGGGCTCATTCGCTCCGCCGTCGTTCATGGCCCAGACCCAAGCCAGTTTCAAATTTTGCACGTTTTGAGTGGTGATCTGCCTGAGTGGGCTATAGCTCCATGCCTGATAATTGCGCCGGATCATCAACCAGTCGCCAGGATCGGGATTGCGAAGCATCTCATCGGTTACCGGTATGTAATTTTTTACTTCTCCCGTAACCGTGAGCCCCTTTCTTGCGGAAACCCTGGGTGTCGCCGAAGTCTGGTCCGCCGAAGTAAGGCTAATGAGTTGGCGCAGAGAGGGAAGCATCTCTCCAGTTGCGAAAGATCCGATCGAGGTATTTGTTTCGGAACTCAATGGCTTATCCCCGGCATGAGCGCCATTGGCCTCCATCAGGAAGGCCACGATGTCGAGGTACGTTTTCTGATCGAGGCTGCCACGATCCCCGGGTGGCATGGTCGTCTGGATGAGCGTCAACAAATCGCTCGTCGTCCGGCTTGCCCAGGTCTTCATGAAGTTCGATCCCGCCAACTGCGGAGCTTCGTTGCGCCCGGAAAGATCGGCCACGTGGCAACTGGCGCAGTTTCCCAGGTATGCCGAAAGCCCGATAGCAGCCTGTCTTGCGGTATACGGCCCGGCCGGCTTTTGAGTCTGTCCGGCTAGAAAATGCGAAAAGAAAAAAGATGCCAGCCAAGTCGAGCCGACTGCGATTACGGCAATGGCATTACGGGTTTTCACGCCACTTATTACATCACCTGACGGAATGCTCCTCCAATATTTACGGTATTCTCGCGGTGAGCTTCAAAAGGTCAGTCGCAACCCGAGTTGCGTGATGCGCGGATCGCGCGCGCTCACCACCTGCCCGAAAGTGCTCGCCCCCACCGACGCTCCCACGCTGGCCCATTGCGTGTGATTGAAGATATTAAAAAACTCGGCTCGAAATTGCAGATGGATATTTTCCCGCAACGCCGTGCTCTTGCTGAAAGAAAGGTCCGTATTGAAAATGCCCGGCCCGCGCACGAGCGACCGGCCGGCGTTGCCGAAAGTCCCGAGCGGCGGCAATGAGAAAACCGAAGTATCGAACCATTGCAGCTTCGTTCCAATCTGCTTCACGGGGCCGCTGACGTTGGGCCGTTGACCACTGCTCCCCACGCCCGCGCGATCGACCGTAATCAGCGGAGTGATCGCGTTTCCGGTTTGAACCGACGTGATCCCGGAGATCTGCCACCCATCGAGCGCCTTGCGCCGCCACGCAGTCAGGCCCTGAGCGAAAGGGAGTTCATAAATATAACTGGTGGTGAAAACATGCGTGCGGTCGAAGCTAGCGATGCCGCGCTCGATGCGCGACGATTCGTACGAGCTGATCGGGGTGTTGACGTTATCGATTAGTTTGCTCCAGGTATACGAGGCTTGCAGCGAAAATCCCTGGGCAAAACGTTTAACCGCGGATACTTGCAACGAATGATAAATAGAGTTGCCCGTGCTCTCGTAGGTGTTGATGGATGCGAAGCCCGGATATGGCCGCACCGCATTCGGGTTGATTTGCCCACCGGCTACAATTGCGCTCGCAATAGGCTGGTTGATATCCCGCGTTATCAGTAGATGCGACCCTTTCGAACCCACGTAGCTGGTATCGAGCACAATGCCCGCCGGCAACTGCCGCTCGACGCCGAGCGACCATTTTTGCAAGTAGGGCACCTGCCAGGGCGAATGGAAATTGGTGAGCGCGATCGGGAATATGCGCAATGAGCCGCCGGCGGGGTTGCTGAAGTTGGTGCTGAATATCGATGCGCTCTGATTGAACGGATAATTGTTGCGCGCACCCGAGGCAAATTGGGACCAGCGGTCGAAAAAGCGGCCATAGCCGCCGCGCAGTACCGTGAGATTGTCTTTTGTCAGGGTGTATGAAAATCCAGCGCGCGGCGAAAAATTGTTGTGCTGCGCGTTGGTGATCTCGAAACCATACGGCGAGTTCTTCGACGCCACCACAATCCCGTTGCCGAAGTTTTGCGTGCCCGTGACGATCTGGCCGTTCGGCATGATTCGCGGAGTGGCGGAAGGGTCGAAGCGTGCCGGGTCGAAATACGAAATGGTCCCGGCGCTATCCTGTTCCGGCTGGAAGAATTCGTAACGCAATCCGTAAGTCAGGCTCAGCCGGTCGTTAACCCGCCATTGATCCTGCGCAAAGCCCGCCAGGTTGAAATAGCGTAGCGCGCCGCTTAAGTGAGCCGAATTCTCGGTGTATTGGAAGGCGCGCCCGGCAAGTAAGTCCGCCAGCGCATCGCCCGTGGATGAGCCATCAAACGTGAAGGAACCGTTGTTGTTGGGATTTGAATTGTTCTGAGTTTTGTTTTCCCGCGCCAGATAGGCCCCAAACTTCAGCGAATGCCTGCCCAACACGTAGCTCAGATTATCGAATGCCTCATACGTGTAGCCGGAAATATTCTGCGGCCAATTGATCAACAGGCTCGCGTAGCCTTGACTCAGGTTGATCGAGGGAATCAGGCTCCCTGAATCCGTCTGCGTATTGAAGACGCGCGGCACGGTAAGACCGGGTGCGCGAGCGCGGGCGGCGGATGGAAGCGTGGAGATTGCCAGGGCCGAGTGGAACCAATTGGTCGTAAACTCATTCAAAATATTGGGGCGCAACGACCAGTTCGCCGAAATGTTGGCCGAATCGAGCACATGCGATTGTTCCGAAGCCGCGACGTTGGGCATTGGATTCGAGACGAACAGGCCGAATGGGCTCGAAAGACGCGTGCTATCGATGTTGTAACGGCCAAACAGCGACAACGTTGGCGACACGATGTAGTCGATCCGCCCCAGCCCCGAGCGATACTTCGTTCCATCTGGCGCGGAACTCGAAAAGTTGAGCGCTCCCTGCTGGAAGCCGGGCGTCGGCCGCGCGTAGTAGGTGTTCAGCAGCGTTACGGCGTTCGGATCGATTAGAGCCGCGGGAATCCGATTGCCCGGAAATGGCTGTTTCGTCACTGGGTCCGAGATCGTCCGGCCGCCGCTAAAATCGCCCGTCAGTTGCGCGGGCGTAGGTACGATCGCGGTACGCGTTCCAGTGGTTTGAATGATCCGCCGCTGCTCGTTAGCGAGGAACAGGAACAGCTTATCCTTACGCAGCGGTCCGCCCAGAGAGCCGCCATAGTTGTTATAGCGGTTCTTAGGTTTCGCCGCCGCGAAGAAATTC
This sequence comes from Acidobacteriota bacterium, assembly GCA_030946965.1. Lineage (GTDB taxonomy): Bacteria > Acidobacteriota > Terriglobia > Bryobacterales > Bryobacteraceae > JALYXS01. The sequence goes on along the minus strand of JALYXS010000685.1, from coordinate 3,301 downwards.
CGCGCATCCATAATGTCGTTGCGGAAGAATTCGAACAGGCTGCCATGAATCGCGTTGGTGCCCGATTTTGTGATGACGTTGATCTGCGCCCCGGAATTGCGGCCGTACTCGGCGGAATACGCGTTGCGCTCGATCCGCACTTCGGCGATGGCATCCAGGTTCACCATCGTCAAATTGTTTCCGTTGTACGTATCGATATTGCGGCCGCCATCGACCAGCCAGTTGTTCGAGCTCTGCTGCGCGCCGTTGAACGAAAAGGGCACCGAGGTATTGGAGCCGAATCCGGGCTGCTGCGCCTGGCTCGACGCCACGCCGGGCTGAAGCGTCATCAGTTGGGTAAAACTGCGCGTGTTGAGCGCCAGTTCGCGAACCTGTGAGCCGTAGACGGTGCTTCCCACATTCGCCGTAGTCGTATCCACTTCGGCCACCTTCGCATCCACGACAACCGCGTCGCTCATCGACCCGAGCGTGAGATCGCCATCCACCCGCAACGATTGCCCCGCGCTGAGCGCAATCTGGTCGCGAACCTCCTTGCGAAATCCCGCGTGCTCGATATCGAACCGGTACGTTCCCGGCGCCACTTCGAGAAGGCGGTAATCTCCTTCGGCGTTCGTCGTAGTCTCCTTGGTGGCGCCCGTTTCGAGCCGCGTTAACCGGATCTTCGCGCCCGGGACGCTCGCGCCGCTCGGGTCCTTGACGGTGCCCAGAAATGTGCCAAAATTCAACGCTTGGCCGAAAAGCCCAGCCGTCGCCACGGCGAGAAATAAGATTGGGAGAAGCTTTCGTGAATTTGGGAATCGCATTTTCGCCCAGTATGCGTCATGGCGAATCGGTGGCGCAACCAGACTCACTTCCAGCTATCGAGCAGTTCGAGGATCAGCAGGACTGCGCGGGGCAGATGAAATGGATCTTTGACCGGCAGGGCAATCAAGTCTTCGACGGGCTTTCCTTGCCGATCCAGCCGCTGAAACCATTCGCCATTGGGCGACATGGGGAAATGAGCAAAGCTCCAATCATGCACGCGCCAGTACCATTCAAGGCACCAAGCCTCGCCGGTGAGCCGGTACGCGAGCAGCAGCGCATACAAAGCTTCGGTGTGAGGCCACCAGATCTTCTTGTCCGAATTCGGTAGAAACGGCCGCCCCCCGTCCGCATCGATGCCAAGGAACAGTCCGCCAAACTCGCGGTCCCATCCGGCTTCCAAGTGCCAGCGGATCGTTTTGGAGGCGCGGCGAATAGCTCCGGCATCGTTTCGCCGCCGCGCGCAATGCAAGCTGAACCACATGGATTCGATGGCGTGTCCTGGCATGACGAATGTGCCTTCGGTGGGCGGAAGTTCCCGGTAATCGGCGCTCAGAAACTCGAGCAGCAGCCTGCGTTCGGGCCGTACGAAATGAGTCGTCACCTGGGCGGAATACTCGTCCGCCGCGCTGGCAATGGAAGCGTCTCCGGTGGTTGCCGCAAGCTCGTTCGCGACTTCCGTGAGGATCATCGGAATGCCGTGGATCTTGCGTCCGGGCAGCAGCGCGTAGGGCGCGGTCTCGCGGAAGCCGGGATCTTCCACGCGCTTCGCGATTCGCCAAAAAGTTTCGACCGCAAGGTCGATCAGGCCGCGATCCGGCACCGCGCGGCAGTATTCACTTAGCCCATAAACCAGGAAGCAATCGGAATAGATACTGATAGCGCCTTCTATCGGAAGGCCTTCGCGCGTGGTGCGATAGACCAGCCATCCCGCATCATTCCGGGCGTGAGCGAGAAGAAACTCGATCGTCTTCCGGGCCGCTTCGATAAATTCCGGCCTCGGCTCGAAGCGATTGAACAGCGCCGACATGGTCCAAACAAACCGCGCTTGCGACCACGTGTATTTGTCTCCGCTTATCCTGGTCCCGTCGTCCCGCATGCAGGACAGCACCCCGCCATACTTTTCGTCCAAGCCGTGGCGGAGCCAGAAAGGGACGATGCCATCCGAAAGCAAACTTCGATACCGCGGATAAAGCGATCGGACGCTCAGTGGCGGATCGGCAGCAACCGGATATTTCGGAATTCGATCTTGTTCTTGAGTTGACACTGGAAACCGATCACGCCGTTAAGGTGTTTGGCATCGCGCGCGTCGAGCAGCGCCGCCCCGTTAAGCACAATCGTGTAGCGATCGCCATCGGCGGTGATGTCATAACTGTTCCACTGGTCCGGGAGAATCTTCGTGGGCGGCGCTTTGACCGTTCCCACCAGGCTGCCCGTGTTGTATCCGGCCGGTTGATAATCCCAGATCTGCAGTTCATAGCCTGTAACGTGCGGCTGACCCTGCTTTTGGGATCGTAGAAACACGCCACTATTCACTTTTTCCGCGCCTTTGAACTGAAGCTTGAGGTGGAAATCCGAAAACGTGCCGGCGGTACTCAGCCAACCGGCTGTGACGCCTGGACACACGATCGCGCCGTTTTCGACCGTCCAATCGCCGTTAGTGGCGGGCGAAAAAGTTGGACGCGCGTCCCACCCGGCGAGCGTCTTCCCGTCAAAGAGAAGCTGCCAGCCTTCTGCCTTCTCAGTTGGAGTGAGCGTGTTGGGGCTGTCTTGCGCAATTGCCAGCGCCGCGGTTAGCAGGCCAAGCAGGAATCGCGTTACCACGGCATCTGCCGCTTCGTATATTTGCGGCCGATCTCAGCGGCTTCGGGACCTGCGGGGCCGATCATGACACCTTCCTTGATCATCTCCACAACATCGGTGGGAGTCATCGTATTCAGGAAGAACTTATGATTGGCTTTGCATGCCGCGAGGATGCTGGAGCGCGCATCCTTCATGCGAGGATCGTTCACCGCTGTCCTGCCCGCGCCGGTGACGCCGAGCGACAGCGCCATATCGCCGGGACCCCACTCCGCGAAGGCGATGCCAGGAACCTTCAAGTTGGCTTGGGCATTGGCGACCGCGTACTTATCCTCCAATTTGAGGCCAAGCAGCAGTTCGCCGTTCGGATTGAGCGGCCACGCATCGGCTTTTTGCACATACTCATCCGGTGAAATCCCCCAAATCTCCGCGGCGGTAGGCACGCCGTGAATACCTCTGCGCCCCTCCGTGAGGCCGTTCTCGCCAACTCCTTGTTTGTGAATGGGAAAGCGTATCGCCTCGACAAAAGCCCGCACCGCGCCCGGATCGTCCGCATGCGTTAAAAGAACGCCATGTACGCCGGTGGCAAGAACCTGGTTAAACATCCAGGCGTTAGCGCGGACCGACGCTTCATCCAGCCCGTTAACGGGCACGTTAACGATGACAGCCGGAGTGCGATGGCCGCTCTTGGTGGGACCAC
>JALYXS010000649.1 GCA_030946965.1 Acidobacteriota bacterium | reverse complement strand
GGATACGGCTCCGCGCGCCCTGAAGAGGCGTTTTCGAGCAGCATGGCCGCTTCGCCTTCGTAGCCGCTAGATTGGCAAACCCCGGCTAGGGATGAAACCGCGTCGAAAAGCCGGCCGCAACTCGATGTGAGAAGGGAGGGCCGTTCGAGCAGGCGGTCGAAAATTTTCCAGGTTGACGCAGCCGCCGCGTCCCAGAGCGGCAACTCACGCTCGCGATAAGCGCCGCCGAAAGCGTCGTGGAGATGCGCGGCCGCCATGCGGTAACCGTCGCGCACCGCGCGGTCGCCGCCAATCAGCGGAACGTACCGCAGGTGCGCGGCGCGCTCGAATCCCGAATAGTCGCAAATCAGAAACTCGCCGCCCCAGATTTGGCCGTCTGCCCCGTAGCCGGTTCCATCGAACGCGATGCCGATCGTCTTTTCCCGGATGCCATTTTCCGCCATGCAACTGGCGATATGCGCGTGGTGGTGCTGCAGCGCGATTCTAGGTTCCGGCCGCGCCGCCGCGCAGCGCGTGGTCATGTAGCCGGGATGCAGATCGTGCGCGATGAGCCTTGGGGCCGCTCGGTAAACTTGCCTTAAATTGCGGAGAGTCTCCTCGTAGAATTCGAGCGTATCGAGGTTCTCCATATCGCCGATATGCTGGCTGAGAATAGCGTAGCGGCCCTTGGTGAGGCAGAACGTATTTTTCAGTTCACCGCCGCACGCAAGGACTTCGCCGGCCTCAAAACCCAGGTCAATCGTCTCGGGCGCGTAGCCCCTGGCCCGTCGCAGCACGAGCGGCACGCCGTTATGAACGCGAACTACGGAATCGTCGACCCGCATGAAGATCTCGCGATCGTGCATCAGCAGCGCGTCGGAGAGCGAAGTGAGTTTCCGGCGAGCCTCTTCGTTCGAGATGACGATAGGCTCCTCGCTGATGTTGCCGCTGGTCATCACCAGGCAGGAGAGGCCGCTGCCAAACAGAAGATGGTGCAGCGGCGTATACGGCAGCATCACGCCGAGTTCCCGCAATCCGGGCGCGACACTTGGAGCAAGATCGGGCGGAAGCATCGCGCCCGCTTTCATGCTCATCAGCACGATGGGAGCGGCTCGCGATCCGAGTACTTCCAGCGCGCGGGAATTCACATCGCAATACGTCGCGACGGTTTCCGCATCCCGCATCATGACCGCGAACGGTTTCCGGCTGCGCCTCTTTGCCGCTCGCAACCGGTCCACGGCGGTCGCGGAGTGCGCGTCACAAGCGAGCTGGTAGCCGCCGATCCCTTTTATCGCGACGATCCGCCCCTGCTTCAATGCCGCGATGGCCGTATCCAAATCGATCGCTAACTTTGGACCACACGCCGCGCATGCGTTGGGTTCGGCGTGAAAGCGCCGGTTATCGGGATCTGTATATTCCGCAAGACACTGGGCGCACATTTCAAACGGCGCCATTGTGGTGTTGGCGCGATCGTACGGCACCGTCTTTGTGATCGAATAACGCGGGCCGCAATTGGTGCAGTTGGTGAAAGGGTAGCGATGACGGCGGTCATCGGGATCGCGCGTTTCCCGAAGGCAATCGGGGCAGACGGCGATATCGGCTGAGATCAGCGTGAAGCTTTGGAGGTTCGGATCGCTCGCCAGAATCGCGAACGACGAGTACCCGGCAGCCTTCCCCAGCGCCGTGACTTCCAGGCTTTCGATGCGGGCGATGACGGGCGCCTGGGCGCGGATTGCCGCCGCGAAATCCGCGGCTTGCAATGGTGTTTGCGCGTCGAACTCAATGAGAACGCCGCCTCCGGTGTTCGTCACCGATCCGCGAATCCCGATACTATCGGCCAAACGTTTGATAAAAGGACGGAATCCAACGCCCTGAACCACGCCGGCTACGGCAATCCGGTAGCGGGTGAGCATCTCTGGAATGGCTTAATCAATCGGTATCAGACGTTATAGCTACCCGAAGACACTCTACCTCCGCGCCCGGTCCAATTCGTATGGAAAAACTCTCCTCTCGGCTTATCTACCCGCTCATAGGTGTGCGCCCCAAAGAAATCGCGCTGTGCTTGCAGCAGATTGGCGGGCAAGCGCGCCGTTCGGTAGCCGTCATAAAACGAAAGCGCCGTTGAAAACGCCGGCGTGGGCACGCCGTAGTTAATTGCCTGAACGATCGCGCGCCGCCACGACGCTTGGTACTCGTTCAACAGCTTGCTGAAGAAATCGTCCAGCAATAAATTTGTAAGGCCCGGATTTGTGTCGTACGCCTCTTTAATTTTCCCCAAAAACCGGCTCCGAATAATACAACCACCGCGCCACATTAACGCGATCCCGCCGAAGTTCAGATTCCAGCCCTGCTCTTTCGCCGCGTCGCGCAGCAGCATGTAACCCTGAGCGTACGAGATCATCTTCGAGCAGTAGAGCGCCCGCCGCGCGT
>JALYXS010000644.1 GCA_030946965.1 Acidobacteriota bacterium | reverse complement strand
GCGATGGGCCTCCCGGATCCTATGAGGATCTCGAAAAGGCCGACGTTGTTCTTCTGATCGGAGCCAACATCGCCGACAACCATCCGATTCTCTGCAAGCGGCTCGAGACCAACCCGAACGCGACCGTGATTGTCGCCGATCCGCGCGTCACCAAGACAGCAATGCTGGCCGATATCTACCTTCCGGTAAAGCCGCGTTCCGACATTGCGCTCCTCAACGGCATCGCGCATTTGCTAATTCGGGAAGGGCTGATCGATCGCGATTACATCGCGCGGCACACCAGCGGATTCGATGAGCTTGCAGCATTTCTCGAAGCGTTTACGCCCGCGCACGTCGCGAAGGTCACCGGCCTGAGCGAAGACTTGATCGTGAAGACGGCGCTGCTCTACGGACGCGCGCAGTCGGCCTTCATCGGCTGGACCATGGGCGTAAATCATTCGACTCAGGGCGCCGAAACCGTAAGCGCGATCAATAATCTGGCGCTGCTCACCGGGAAACTTGGAAAGCCCGGATCGTCTCCCTTCTCAATTACCGGCCAGTGCAATGCGATGGGGACGCGCGAAGCCGGCTTCGCTTCCAGCCTTCCGGGATACCGCAAGTTCGAAAATCAAAAGGACCGTGAAGATCTGGCCGCGCTGTGGAACATCGATGCCGCTCGCATTCCCAGCGCGCGCGGGCTCGCCTATCCCGACATCATCGAAGCTTGCGTGTCGAAGAAGGTTCGGGCGCTGTGGATCATCGCCACGAATCCCGTGGTCTCATACCCTAATTACGACGTATTGAAACAAGGACTCGGGAATCTGGAATTTCTGGTGGTGCAGGATGGGTTTCATCCCACGCCCACGACCGAGCTTGCGGATCTGGTGCTGCCCGCGGCCATCTGGGGCGAAAAAGAAGGCACCTACACCAATTCCGAGCGCCGCGTCAGCAAGGTGAATCGCGCGGTCGATCCGCCCGGCGAAGCCAAATCGGACTTCGACATCTTCCTGGATATCGCCGCAAGACTTGGCGTAAAGGATGAGCTGTTCCCCGGCTGGACAGGGCCGCGCGATGCATACGACGAGTGGCGCCGCGTTTCGGCGGGCCGCCTCTGCGATTACAGCTCGCTTACCTGGGAAGCGATCGAGAAAGAAGGCGGCATCCAGTGGGGCGGCGAACGCCTCTACGCCGATGGAAAATTCGAAACGGAGGACGGGCGCGCGCAATTGTTCTGTGTCGCCTGTGATCCCTTCCCTGAACAGCCCACTTCCGAGTTTCCGTTCATCTTGAACACCGGCCGCACCGTCGAACACTGGCATACGCGGACCAAGACCGGGAATATTCCGATTCTCGAAGCGATGGCGCCGCGCGCCTGGCTCGAAATGAATCCGAAAGACGCGCGCCTGCTCAAGCTCAAGCCGCACGACCGCGTGACCGTGATCTCACCGCGCAGCCACGTGGACGGCGTGGAACTGCGCGTTACCGAAATCGTTGCGCCGGGCCAGGTGTTCATGCCGTTTCATTACGCCGAAAACAATTCGAATCTGGTGACGCAGAGCGCGTTCGATCCAATTTCGCGCGAGCCGAATTTCAAACAGTGCTCGGTGCGCGTGGAAAAGGTTCCAACCGATTCGGGAGCAAATGCATGGAAAAACTAATCATTGTCGGTAACGGCATGGCGGGCGTGGCCTGCCTGCAGGAAATCCTGAAGTACTCGCCGAAGCACGCCGCGAGGTTTGAGGTTACGGTGTTTGGCGACGAGACGCACGCCAATTACAACCGCATCCTCCTATCGAGCGTCTTATCCGGAGAGCGCGAAGCGGACGACATCACCATCAACGGCCTCGACTGGTATCAGGAAAACGGCATTGGGCTGCGCCTGGGCGAACTGGTGATCGAGGTCAACCGCAAGCACCGGACCGTCACTGGTCACAGCGGCATGGTGGAAGAGTACGACAAGCTGATCTTCGCGACCGGCAGCCGCGCGTGGATTCCCCCGATTGCGGGAGCCGATAAGGGCAACGTGTTCGCGTTCCGCACGCTTGACGACACGCGCGCCATGCTCTCCCGCGCGC
>JALYXS010000633.1 GCA_030946965.1 Acidobacteriota bacterium | reverse complement strand
TAGCCGGTATTGCCGCTCCGGCGGCGATACCTATTCCCGCAATGACAGCCGTTCCCTTGCCCATCCCCAGGATCCTGGCGTTCGAAACCGGCTTTTCGGAATTTCCACTCACTCCACACTTTTCAGCTAACTGGTTAAGCTTCAAAACTTGGACGACCTGCGTCGCGCCTTCCGCCGGATTGGAATCGGGCATCAGCTTTCCTAACACGTCTACCTGAAACCCGGTAGCTCCATCGATGCCACCGCCCCGAAGTTCAGCGGTCACGCTGGAGATTTCGTCTTTGAGCGTAAAGCGATTCCCCGATTTCAACAAGCATCCTTTCAGGTGTGACGGAGCGGCCGCTCCGGCCTCCGCTTCGCTGGTGAATTCAAGTGAATTGCCTGCCGTCATGCTGGCTACCAGCACGCCCGCGCTATTGGACACGTGGATGTTGCCGTTTAGCGCGGCAACTCGCACCGTCCGATCACGATCGATAGAAACGCGCGCGGAAGCAGACCCATTCGCGGGCGCGATTCCCAAAGATAGAGCTTCGATCCGGTAGGCACGCCCCGTATCGAACTCGCCGATGCCCTTCTCGAGCTTCAAGTAAGCTAAATGGAAGATTCCGCGCGAGGACTCGCCCAGTTGCACCCGCGTCCCGCCACCGAGAGTAATCCGCGATGAATTGCCGGACGTCTCAATCGTGTTCCCGTCGAACACGGTCGCATTCCCCGGGACGGATTGCCGGTCCAGAGTGAACGCTCCGTTCGCGATTGCAAGCCCGATTGGCGGCGCGGCGGCGTATTCGGGCGCGGCCACGAGAATTGCCAGCAGTAGAGTTCGTTTATGCCACACAACCTATACATCGGTCGAATCCGCAAATCCGGTAGAGCAAGGCATGAATATTAGCGGAATATAAGTGAATACGGCGTCAGCCGCAGCATACCGCCTCGCATCCACAGCTTTAGTTCGGGCGAGTCGATCAAAGGTCTCGCGCTTGCACCAAATAATCCGGCAAGGCGCGCGTCGAAAGCCGCCTCCGGGCTCGGCGTGTTAAACATCAAGTCAAAAAGGCTGCGTTTGGGGGGATAGGTAATCAGATTCACGCGCTCGCTCACCGGAATCCGGGCTTTTTGCTTCACCAGCTCAATAGCTCGATCCAGGCCGCCCAGTTCGTCCACCAGCCCGCGAGTCTTGGCTTGGTCCCCCATCCAGACCCGCCCTTGCGCCAGGGGCTCGATGTCCTGAAAACGGCGTTTGCGCGCATTCGCGACCTTGGTCACAAAAGCGCGGTAATTCTCGTCGATGCCCTCGCGAAGCTTAAGGCGGCCCTCGTCGCTCAGAGGCTGATAATCCGAATCGACGGTCGCGAAACGCCCCCGTGACAGGGTGTCTTTATCGATCCCCAGCTTGTCATATAGCCCATGCAGATTCGGCTTGCCAAACACCACTCCTATCGATCCCGTCAACGTGCCGGGATACGCCACGATAGGATCGCCCGTCATTGCCATGTAATAGCCGCCCGAGGCAGCGGCGTCCGACATCGAAATCACCAAAGGTTTCTTCCTGCTGAGTTGGTTCATCTCGCGCCAGATGTCGTCTGAAGCGGAGACCTCGCCACCCGGAGAATCGATGCGCACGATCACTCCCTTGATGGACGAATCGTTGCCGACCCGCTTCAAAAGTTTGTCGAACTGCTCCGATTGAATGCCGCCGGTATCGGAATCGCTCTCTGGATCGCCTCTCGTGATTGCGCCATCGCCGATCACGAACGCGATCCGCTGCTTGCCGCCGAGACCCACGGAGGCGAGCGGAACCCGGAGGTACTCCCGGAACGACAGCTTGCGGATCTCCGTATCTTTCAGCGCCGTCTTGAGTTCGCCGAACATCTCGTCTTCAAATCGGAGTTCGTCCACCAAACCTTTAGCCAGCGCCTGCGGAGAAATAAACGGGCCGTCGTCAATAATGGCGCGCACTTCTTCCGGCGACTTCTTCCGGCCTTCGGCTATTCGTTGAACGACATTGCCATAAAGATCGTCCAGGACGCCGTTGTAAACTTCCGCCGTCTCGGGGCTCATCGACGTACGCGTGAACATGTCTCCGAAATCTTTGTATTTGCCGGCGTGCTCCACGTCCACCGACACGCCGAGCTTGTCCAGCGTGCGTTTGAAGTACATCAGTTCCAGCCGCATGCCCTTCAGGTCGAGCATGTCCTCGGGCGGCATATAGATACGGCTGGCGGCCGTAGCGAGATAGTACTCGCGCGTGCCGGGGCTTTTCAAGTAAGCGTAGAGGGGCTTTCCGGATTTCTTGAATTGTTCCAGATCGGCGCGGAATTCCTGCAGCTTCCCCCATCCGATGCTGAGTCCACGAGGCTCGAGGACGATTGCCTTGACGCGCGCATCGACTGTCGCCTTGCGGAGAATACTCCACACATTCTCGACGGTTAACGGCGTCTTGCTTTGCAGGAAGGGAATGGGAAACTCGATCGGAGGCCGCTCGGGGAGATCGCCTTCGAGGCGCAGGATAAGCGTCGACCCATCCGCGACAGTGGCGGGCTTTTCTTTCATGCGGGCAATGGCGAACACGGCAATCACGACCACGACAACGGCTAGAATACCGCCGGTAAGCACTCCAATCAGGAATTTGGCCACGCGCTGACGCTCCTAATTTCCGAAGGTAGCACGGCCGGTCGAGAGCGCCCTAAAGATTTCGCCGTGCGCCGCCGAAGGATAAGTGCGCTTCATTAGCCCATGACCGAAAAAGCCAAACTCCCTTCGCAGCGCCTGCTGCCCCACGCGTCGCTGTTTGCGATCTGCCTAATCGCGACCTTCTCATCGGCCACTCCGTTGTCGATGAAAGCCAATTCCCTAACCGAACCCGCGACTGAACAGCGCTCGCAGTTGCCGATGTTTTTCGTCGAGAACCGCGGCCAGCTGGATGCCCGAGTCCATTTCCTCATGAAGCGCTCGGGCTTGACGGCCTATTTTCTCGATGACGAAATTCTACTCTCCATGGCGGGCAAATCCCTGCCGATCCGCCTTGTCGGCGCGAATGGCCACGCTCCCATTGAGGGCCGCGAACCGATTCCCGGCAAAGCCAACTTTTTCGTGGGGAACTCGCCTGAGAAATGGCGGACGGACTTGCCGCTCCACGGCTCCATCGTTTATCGCAATAGCTGGCCCGGGATCGACATGATCTATTCGTCTACGGGGCGAAAGCTGAAGTCCGAATTCCGGGTCGCCCCGGCGGCCGATCCCGAGCCGATCCGGTGGAATTATGGACCCGACGCGTCGGTCCGCGTTCATCCCGATGGATCGCTTGGAATTCAGGTGAATGGCGATGAGCTGCGTGAAGAAGCGCCCGAGATATACCAGGAACGGGCGGGGACACACGAGCCTGTCGAGGGATCGTTCCGAGTCTTCGCCAATGGGGACGTTGGCTTCGAATTGGGATCCTACGATCGCAGTTTGCCGCTGGTGATCGATCCGGTAATTACCTACAGCACGTTCGTTGGCGGCACGGGCCAGGATAGCGCGACAGCCATCGCTTCCGACCCATCCGGCAACCCGGTCATCGTTGGATTTACGACTTCAACCGACCTCCCGGTCCTCAATGCCGCCAAGCCGCGTGGCGCGGGCGGCGTGGATGCCTTCGTGGCGAAGATGTCGGCTTATGGCAATCAGGTCGTTTACTGCACGTATCTGGGCGGCAGCGGTGACGACCGTGCATTTGGCGTAGCGGTCGACCGCGGGGGCAACGCCTACGTCACTGGCTGGACGGGATCGGCGAACTTTCCGGTAACGGGACCGTTTCAAGCCAAACTGGCGGGAGGCCGCGATGCGTTTGTCACCAAATTGAATGCGGCGGGGAACACGTTGCTTTATAGCACCTACCTGGGCGGTTCAGATTACGATTCCGGGAATGCCATCGCGGTGGATGCCTCGGGTAGCGCGTACGTTACCGGCGACACTTCGTCCATCAACTTCCCCGTAATCGGAGCGTTTCAGACCTCGAAAGCCGGCCAGCAAGACGCTTTTGTCGCCAAGCTGAATCCGGCCGGCGCCGCGCTCAGCTACAGCACCTATCTGGGCGGGAGCCGCGACGATCGTGGGGCCGGAATCGCGGTCGATGCCGGCGGGAATGCCTACGTCACCGGCGGCACGTTGTCGAAGAACTTCCCGGTCGCGAACGCGTTGCAGCCCACAAGCGGCGGCAGTCAGGATGCTTTTGTTACGAAACTGAGCCCCACTGGGCGCACGCTGATTTACAGCACGTATCTTGGTGGGAGTGGCGGCACGCCGGGGCGCCCCGAAACCGGGAACGGGATTGCCGTCGATTCGCTTGGAAGCGCCTATGTGGCCGGCGTGACCAGTTCCGCCAACTTCCCGGTTACCGCCGGCGCTTTTCAGGGCGCGAGCGGCGGCGGCACCGACGGATTTGTCTCGAAACTGGGGCCCGCCGGCAACACGCTGGTTTACAGTACGTATTTTGGCGGAAGTAGCGTCGATACCGTCAATGCCATTGCGCTGGACTTGGCCGGAAACGCTTATCTTGCCGGGAACACGGCATCGCTCGATTTCCCGACGCTTCGGGCTTATCAGACCGGCAATCGCGGATCGTACAACGCATTCATCGCGAAGTTGAACTCAGGTGGATCCGGGTTGATCTACAGCACTTACATGGGCGGCACGGATTCCGACTCCGGGACGGGGATCGCCGTCGATTACTTAGGGAACGCCCTGCTGTGCGGCGTAGCTTTCTCCTCCGATTTTCCGGCCTTGACCGAGGAGCGCGGCACGTCCAACGCTTTCGTGGCAAAAATTGTTTCAGGATGGCTGCCAATTGTGGTCCACAACGGAAATTGGGCGGTGGATTACCTGCACAACTCCGGGTACGACGGTCAGAACTATACCTATGGCGGGTTGAGCTTCGGCATCGCGGGCGATGTCCCCGTAGGTGGCGATTGGACGGGAACGGGATCGTTCAAAGCGGGCGTATTTCGCAACGGTACCTGGTATTTGGACTGGAACGGGAACGGCAGCTTTGACGATGTGGCTGGGGGCGACCGGTCATTCACGTTTGGGCAGGCCGGAGACATTCCGGTCGTCGGCGATTGGGACGGGACCGGGACGTTGAAAGCGGGATACTACCGTAACGGCGCCTTCACGCTCGATCTCAGCGGACATTTGCAAGGCAAGCCGACCGGCAAGAGCGATCTCACGTTTAGCTTCGGAAAGGCGGGCGACTTACCGGTAGTGGGGGATTGGAACAATTCGGGAACGACGAAAATCGGCGTGTTTCGCAACGGTCTCTGGTTCCTGGACACGACTGGATACATGGTCCTCGATAGCCGCGCTCATACGTTCACGTACGGCCAATCGGGAGACCTGCCGTTGGTGGCGGACTGGGATGGCTCAGGATCGCTA